>WQVK01000026.1 GCA_009784025.1 Defluviitaleaceae bacterium | reverse complement strand
TTTTTCGCAAGGCGAGGAGCTGAAAACCGCCGCGCACTAGCGGTGCGCAAGGTTTTTAGCGACGAAGGCTTGTGGGAAATTTACAAGCTCTATGTGAGGGTTTTTAGGTGGAGCGGCTATAAGTTGAATTGTTTTTTGTGCGGATATATTGACAAGCACACCAGAATGCTGCCTGTATAGTCATTTGATACGGCAGCTATAAGTTTATTCATTTTGCCCGTTTTATATAAAAAATGGTACCGTATGGTACCATTTTTCAGCCAAAACGGCTTATTTTTGCATCACTTTTTCAGCATGAAAACAAAAAAAGCCCGTAAACACGGGCTTTTTCAAAATCAAAAATTAAGACATTAAGCTTTCTGCAAAACATTTCCTCAAATGCAACCCAAAAGAAATCGGGCAGCAGGTTGTGCCTAGTTCGCAAAGCGGACCTGTTCAAAGGCTTTGGGGATTGCGGCCAGCAAAACATCTGGCGGTTTTAGTGCATCACACAAACCGCACAGCAGTACCCGCCACCAACACTACCATCGCCTCGCTTGTTCCGCCAGAGGCTATCGAGTAGCGCACGTTTACTATGGCGTCTGCGCCCAGCTCGCGGGCGGCCTCTACCATGCGGTCGTCTGCTATAGAATGGGCTTCTAGCAGCATGTCTGTGTAGGGACGAAGTTCGCCGCCCACTATGGATTTTAGGCCGGCCATTATGTCTTTGCCTATGTGTTTTGCGCGTACCATGCTGCCTTTTACGTGGCCGATTGTTTCAAGGTTTTTACCGTGGATGTGGTCTGTAGTTACTACTATCATAGTTTTGTCCCTTTCTGGGGGAGATTCCCCTTTTTATTTTTAGCTGGCTGGTTCTGCTGCTGGTTCTGAAGCTGCGGCTGGTGGGGCTTCTGGGGGTTTGGCCTTGTCTTTTTTGGTCTTTTTTACACGAGTCCATACATGCATTATTAACGCCAGGGCAATTACCGCATTACCCGCGATAACCCGTGAGTATTCGCCAATTCCGGCGCTGCCAGTAAGCTGAATACTAGCCGGCGGTGCCAAGATAAACATCGCATGGAACAAGAAGACGCCCAGTATCGCGTGTTTTACAGAAGCCTTACTTACCGTAGCGCCACCCACGAGCAGCGCCGCAATAGCATAAAATCCAACCTGCTGGTGGCCGCCATAAGTGGTCATCAAGCCGATATTTTGCATGAAAATGATTTGCCCCCAGCTGGCCAGCACAGTAGACATCATCATGGCGATAATGCGGGTGCGGTTTACATTTATGCCGGCGGCAGTGGCAACTGCCCGGTTGTGGCCAACTGTACGCATGTTTTGGCCAAGTTTTGTTTTTAAGAACCATGTTATACCAAAGCAAAGCCCGCCCACCATCATATATGGCAGTACGGCAATTTGCACGCGGCGCAGAACTAAACTATAGTCGGCAGGAAGGGTGAAGGCCAAAACCGCCGTAGCCAAAACAAGATAAAAAACATGTTTGGGTATGTTAAAAGGCTTGCCCTCGCGGCGCGCCATTACATAGCGGTACACCACCATCAAAACTGTCACGATAAACACAAGCCTAAGAGCGTAAATGCCTGCAAGCCTTGGCTGGTTAAGGAATGTGTTTATATCTGGGATAAAGCTTAAACCAAAACCCACGGCCAATACAGCCAGAACCACCATAGGCTTAAGCAAGCCCTGCTTGAAATCCTGCTTCTTGGCAAGGTTGATTATTATCCCTATTACAACAAAGGCCAGCATAGCAAAGAACATCACCTGCAATATGCTAAGCATAGGCACATTATCAAAAGCCTGGCGGAAATAGTTTGGTGTTTGCCCAAGGTCGATTGTGCTAACTACGCCTACGCCTCCATCACCCACCATCATGCGCGGCGCGGTGTTGGGAAATAACATGGCAAGGGGAATAAGCCCACCAAATACCCAAAGGAAAAGGAACTGGTAAAACCCATCGTAGAAAATACCGGCAATCATACCGCCAATCATTTCGCTACCCTTCATACCGTTGAAAAGCCGCCCAACACTGTAGCCAAGCAGCATAGCCAGCGGCGTAGCGATAATCACCGCAAGCATAAGCCCCCAGAACCCAACGCCACCAAAAACAATGGCGAGGAAAATAGCCACCTGGGCACTCATTGCGCCAATAACAATACCAAAGTTAAGCCCAAGCCCAGCAACCACCGGGATAAGCAAACTTAACACAATAAATGTATTGCGCCCAAAGCGCGTAAATAGTTCACTAAAGAACAGCTCTGGCGATGTATTGGCATTCAAGAATGCAAACACCGTTATGGCCGCAAAAAGAATAACAACTTTATTGCGGCGCACAAAATCCTTAGTGCTTTCAGGGCCGGTCAAAGCCGCTGCCAGCCCGGCAACAAGCCCCGCCAGCAAAATCATATGCCACAAAAGGCGCGACATCGTACTAGCCGTAGCAAAGCCCAAGGCAAAGAAAATCAACGAAACCACCACAAGCAGGATAGAAATTTTATATTGCATTATTTTATCCGCCATGACTATGCCCCCTTTGCCCTACTTAGGGCGAATAATATTATGCCGTTGGTTATAATAACACGGAAAATCTCTGGCAATGCAGCCACACCAGGCAGCATACGGTTAGCCAGCGGCAGTGCAATGGCCAACATACTATGAAATAAAAGCGCACCAATAAGCGCATCCGAAACCCTAGCCCTCCTTACAGTAGCGCCACCAATAAGCACCGCCGCAACAGTGGCAAAGCCCATCATCAAAGGCGCATTATACAATTGTATGAACCCAAAGCTTGAAGCGTATACAATAATACCTACGGCACCCAGCACAGTAGAGAGCATAGTGCCGATGATACGCATTTTGTTTACATTGATACCGCTTGCCTTCGCGTATTCCGGGTTGCTGCCGGCGGCGCTCATCATCATGCCAAGGCGGCTTCGTGTAAACAGCCATACCACCCAGCACAACAAGAACAACACCAGCAAAAGTCCAGTAGGTATTGTTAAATTGCTGCCAGCAAGGGGTATATCAAATTGGAAAATGCGATTAAATACATCCCCAAAATCGTCTTGCAAGTTAATCATCTGCCGCATACCGCTGCCCCTGGCCGGCAAGATAAGAATACCGCTGCTCACTGGTAAAGTGAACCATACGATATTAAACAAAGCCACAACGGAGAACCCTACATATGCAGAAATAGCCATTTCGCTACCTTTAACCCTGTTAAGCAGCATACCGTAAAGGATACCAGCCACGGTAGAGAATAAAATACCCATAATCAATGCCATAAAAATAGTGGCCAGCCCAACCAAGTTAAACATAGGTGCAGAAGGGAATTGCACCTCGAATGGCTGCAAAATAAAGTTATAACCCTCATGCATTATATGTTCATAACCATCGGGAATTAGAAATCTATAGCCCTCTTGCAATATATACCTATAGCCCTCTGGCACTATAAAATCATAACCCTCTTGCACGGCTCGGCCAACTACACGCCGCATCCAATGGCCCTCCACAAATGTGACAACTGGCGTAATCCACCTGCCAGCCTCTGTGTAAACCCTGGCCTCCATAATTGCCCCCAAAGGCTCTGTAACAGTAACAAAATAATGATACGGCTCTACAATAAAGGCATCGAAAAATCCTCTAAACCGCAATTCCAAACTAAGCACTGCGCCCAGCAGCCCGCTAGTGATACCAACGGTAATACCAAAGTTAGGCCCTATACCGCTTTGTATACCCGGCACCATAGCCAAAATCAATATACCAAATGTCCCCCAGCGCGTTAAAATATCGCTAAGAAACCTTGGAATATTCATATCATAAAAACTTGCCAGCGACAGCAGGATTAAAAGCGTAAATATAATAATAATCCTAGTGAGGCCAAAGTCCAGCAAGGTTCTTTTAAACTTGCCCACAGTAGACATATATTCCCTCCGTTTTATATCAAATCCCGAATTCTTCCTGAAAAGCTAGAGTTTCTGCTTCTTTTTTCAGAAAACAAGGGGGTGCAGGGGCGCGCCCCTGACGGTATTATCCTTTTTTAACAACAGCGCTCATTGCCAGCCCAAAATCTGCGTCGGGGGCGTTTGGCAATAGGATATCCGATACTTTGCCTTCAGATATTATTGCTATGCGGTCGCAGATGCTGCGTAGTTCTGCTAGTTCGCTGGATATCATTATTATGGTTAGGCCTTCTTCTTTGCGCAATTTTGTTAGATAGTTTAGTATTAGCTCTTTTGCGCCTATATCTATGCCCCTGGTGGGCTCGGATACTATTAGCAGCCGCGGGTTCATAGTTAGGGCTGCGGCCAGGCAGACTTTTTGCTGGTTACCGCCGCTTAATGTGCCCACTTTTTGGCGGCGGCTATAGCAGCGAATGTCCAGTGTTTTTATCATTTCCTTGGCATGGCGGCGCATCCGTTTGGAATGTAGCATCCGCAACGGGCCGTACCTTCGCAAGAAGGATCTTTTTACCGTCATTGCCCGGAACATTATATTATGGGATATGCTTTCTTCCAGCAGTAACCCAACGCCACGCCTGTCTTCAGATACAAAGGCTACGCCCTTGCGCAGGGCATCGCCCAGTTTTGACAGGTTAAGCTTTTCTCCAAATATTTCAACTTCGCCGCTGGAGGAATAAAGCCCCGCAAAGCCGTTGGCTATGCCAACTTTACCCTGGCCCGCAAGCCCGCCAATACCAAATATTTCGCCTTCATGTATGTCGAAGCTTGCGCCCCGCACACGTTCGCCTGGCATTTCTACCCGAAGGTTGTCTACTTTAACTACCACGGGCGCGCTGTCACGAGCGGCGGCTTCGCCTTCCACTACTGCAATATCGGCCACTTTGCGGCCTACCATCATCTCTGCTATTTCTGTCACGGACGTGTCTGCAATGGCCTTAGAGGCCACAACCTGCCCATCCCGCAGCACTGTCATGCGGTCTGCAACTTCCATTACTTCCAGCAGGCGGTGGGTGATAAATATTATGGCAATGCCTTTAGAGGCAATCGTTTTCATTATGCTAAGAAGCTGGTCTGCTTCGCTTTCTGTAAGCACGGCGGTTGGCTCGTCGAAAACCAGCAGCTTGATGTTTTCTTTGTCAATTTCACGGGCTATTTCTACAAATTGCATGTAACCTACCGGCAGCCCAGCCACCCGCACATGCTCTTCTATGCTTAGGCCAATTGCGTCTAGGGATT
Source organism: Defluviitaleaceae bacterium (assembly GCA_009784025.1). Lineage (GTDB taxonomy): Bacteria > Bacillota > Clostridia > Lachnospirales > WQUN01 > WQVK01. Next base: position 30,243 of record WQVK01000026.1, on the reverse strand, counting down.
TACGTGAATCTTCTACCATTTTTTCGCGGTTGAGGCGTTCTAGGTTTTTGCCAAAAATCCGGCTTAAAATCGTGGGGGTTGTGTCTTCGCGCCCTAGCTTGATATTTTCTACAATATCGAAGCCGGGGATTAGCATAAACTCCTGATGCACCATGCCAATGCCAGCCTTAAGGGCGTCGTTTGGCTTGGTAAAATGCACTTCTTCGCCGGCTACTTTTATTTCGCCCTGGTAGCCGCCAGTTTCGTGGATTACCGTCATGCCAAAGAGAATATTCATCAAAGTGGACTTACCTGCGCCATTTTCCCCAAGCAAGGCATAAATTTCGCCCGGCTTAATGTTTAGCGATACCTCGTCCAGCACCACGTTCTCCCCGTATTCCTTGTGTATGCCGTTTAGTTCTAGTACATATTCCACATTGTCACTCCTATGTATAGTGAAATAATTCAAAACATGTCTCGCCTATCACGCCTAAAACGCCTTATCCCGGCGTTTCGGGTGCCGCTCTGGCGGAACCGTTTCTTATTTATTTCGCTATAGTGATGTATTTTAAAAAACCTTGGGGGAAGAAAACTCTTGTTAAAAAGTTTCCTTCCCCCAAGCCCCCATCTTCTAAAACTTTAATAATGGGAGGTCTTTATTATTAGGTTCTTAGAAAGTTACGAAGCTTGACATCAACAGATAGAAGTTGTCGATTGTGCCTTGGTCATCTATCCAGTTTGCAAGCTCTACGCCGCCGCCGCCGAAGCCTTGAGCAACGTTGTTGAAGATGCGTGTAAGCGCTGCGCGGTCGTGACGGCCAGACAGGTTACCTTCAAGGTATTCGATAGAGTAAAGCACGCCTGCTTCAATAAGAAGCATGTTGATTGGCACTGGCCATGTAGAAATACGGCCTGAACCGCCTTGTGCTGTTACTGCTGCTGCAGTTTGCTCTAGTACGAATTGAACGTCGCCTTCGCGGCCGCCCATGTCGATGTTAAGTGCTGCTGGTAGCGCGTGGAATGGGCTTGGGCAGCATTGTAGCGGATAGAAACCGCCGTAGTTGATTATTTGTGTGATTAGTGGCTCTTGCATGCCGCAGTTTGTAGAGAAGAATGCTACGCGGTCGCCGTGTTCTTCAATGATACGTGGAATTTCTTCAAGGATGAACATTTGAGTTGTTGCTAGGCCTTCTGTGGTTGGGTCTGGCGCGGTAACTTCTAGCCATTCCATACCTAGGGCTTCTGCTTCTGCCATCATGCGCTCGCGGCGTACTGCAATATTTTCCATACCTAAGTGGCGTGGGAAAGAGATATGAGCCATAATTTCTGCGCCCATTGCATTACCTTGGCGTACAATGTGAGGGCCTACGTTAAGATCGTCGGAAATAACTGCGATATCTGCATGTTGTGCGATATCTCTTGGTGGGTCATGAACTGTACCTGCGAAAAGCAGAATATTTTCGTCAACTGTTTCACGTACAAGCTGGATTGCTGGGATAGTACCAGGTACTGCTTGAACGAATACGATTGCGCGCGCGCCTTGGTCTACCAACCATTGCACTTGGGCTATTGTTGTTTCCATTTCTGCACCAAATGCGTCGGGGTATGTAGCCCGCACGATTCTGTCACTGCCAAAACGCTCTTGCATTCTTGCTGCTGCTAGGTATTCTTCTTCACCTTGTGATACTGTACCGGTGATGATACCAATAACCCAGTCTGCGTCGTCTGATGCGCCTGTTACAGCGTCATCGCCGTTGCCGCCGCCACATGCCGCAAGGGCAAATACTACTGCAGCAAGCATAATAAGGCCTAAAATCTTTTTCTTCATTTTGTTTCCTCCTAAAATATTATAATTTGATGTCAATTAAATAACATTTGCATGATGTTTGTCAAGGAGTTGTAACTATTCTAGGCGCGTTGCCCGCAACGTGTAATGCCGTTGAGAGGCATCGCTATTTGGTTTGAGAGCTTTTCGCTGGCTTTTTTGCGCGGGAAGAGCGCAGTGGCGGCAAAATATCCCTCCTTAGCTTATTGTGGCTATACACCCACATACGCTACAAGGTAGATACTTTGCCGCCACTTCTGGGCATGTGATTTGTGGGCCATGTGGTTGCGAGGCATTTCAACTAATTACAATTTGTAATTAGTTGGTTTTGATTTGAAAAAAGGAGGCAATCTTACATCGCCTCCTTTTAAGCTACGCGGGTTTTTCCACTTTATTTTTGTTTCTTATTGTTATGTTTATGTTGTAGCCATTATCCATTTCGGTCATGTCGAATTGGGCTTCTAGGCCGCTACGGCGGATTATGTCTAGGTCGGTTTTTATGGAGTTGGTTAGGATTCTTATATCGCGCAGGTAGGCTTTGAAGGGGATCGGTTGGGCTTTTTTTAGGCCGGGGGGTGGGATTAGTTGGGCTTCTATTATTTCTTCGGCGCGGTTTACTGTTAGGTTTTCTGCGGCTATTTGTTGTAGCGTGGCTAGCTGGGCTTCTTCGCCGGGCAGGCGCAGGATTGCCCGGGCGTGGCGCTCTGTCAGGCCGTTTTCTATAATAAATTTTTGTATGTTGCGGGGCAGGCGCAGCAGGCGTAGCTTATTGGCCACTGTGGATTGGCTTTTGCCCACCCTAACGGCGACGGCCTCTTGGGTAAAGGAATAATCATACATCAGGTTGCGGAAGCCTTCTGCTTCTTCAAAAAAATGAAGGTTTTCTCGCTGGAGGTTTTCTATTATGGCCAGCACGGCGCTGTCTAGGTCGTTAATATCTACCCGGATAGCGGGGATAGTCTCTAGCCCAGCCATCCGGCTTGCCCGCAGGCGGCGCTCCCCGGCCACTAGCTCGTAACGGCTGTCTTTTATCAGCCGCACGGTGATTGGCTGCAGCACGCCATACACCTTGATTGACCCAGCCAGCTCGTCCAACCCTTTCCTGCTAAAAATGCGCCGCGGCTGGTACGGGTTTGGCGCGATGGCGTTTACCGGAAGCTGAAGTATTTCTTTTGTCATTTTTCCCACATCCTTTGTAAATTTTTGACAGTATAACATCCAAAAAAGGCGGGCAATGAATTTATAAAATCTTCAGAATCTAACCCAACCGCCAAGAAAATACACCCATCACCTGTCGATATTTATCAGTTCCTTGTAAATCTACACGAAATATAAGAGTCCATTCGCGTAAATGGAAGAAAATGTTTGTTAGAATTCTTCTGAACTTGCAAAAAACGCAATTTCAGAAGGAGTAAAAGATTGAAATTGTAACTTTTGCGAAATTCCCGTAGGGGGTTTCTAAAAAGTGACCCTCGCCCACAACTACGGCTCTAGTAATATCCTCCCACTTTCCAGCATAACTTGTACACGTAGACAAACAGAAAAGGGCGATTTATATGGACGATAATTTCAAGGGGCTAAGCACGGCTCAGGCTGCGGCTTCTAAGGGGCAACATGGGGATAATCGGCTTACTAAGAAAGCGCGGGTTGGTTTTTTTACGCGGTATTTGGCTAGTTTTGGGGACCCTATTATTAAGATATTGTTGTTGGCCCTTGGGGTTAATTTGTTGCTGCTTTTTAGGGATGCTAATTGGTATGAATCTGTGGGGATTGGGGTGGCGGTGCTGCTTGCCACGCTTATTTCTACGCTTTCGGAATATGGTAGTGAATCGGTTTTTGAGAAATTGCAGGAAGAAGCGGCCTTTGTTAAATGTAGGGTGTTGCGGGATGGGCGCGTTGTAGAGCTCGATATAGGCGAGCTGGCCGTGGGGGATGTGGTGCATATTGGTGCGGGCGAGAAGATTCCGGCAGACGGCGTAATTGTTGCCGGGGCCGTGGATGTAGACCAATCTGCGTTAAATGGCGAGACAAAAGAAGCTGCAAAAGCTCCAGGAGGCGGGGGGGAAGATTTCCTGTCGCCCAGCGGGCTGTTCCGTGGCAGCGTGGTTTGCGCCGGAGAAGGCATGATGCTGGTAACCCGTGTGGGCGACGGCACATTTTACGGGATGCTGGCCTTAGATGTGCAAGAGGCCAAGATAGAAAGCCCGCTAAAGGCGCGGCTTACGCAGCTTTCTAAAACCATCAGCCGCTTTGGCTACGGCGCGGCCATTGTTGTGGTGGGGGCTAATCTTTTCAACAATATTCTGCTGGCCAATAATTTTAGCGCCCAGCAGATTTCGCTGTATTTTTCCAATACCTCGGCCGTGGTTTCAGATGTGATGATGGCCATCACCCTTGGCATAACTGTGATTGTAATGGCCGTGCCAGAAGGCCTGCCCATGATGATAACGGTAGTACTAAGTGCAAATATGCGCCGCATGTTAAAAAGCAATGTGCTGGTGCGTAAACTGGTTGGGATTGAAACATCTGGCAGCCTAAATATCCTGTTTACGGACAAAACCGGCACATTAACCCGTGGCCTGCTGGAGGTGACAACCTTCATATGCGGCAGCGGGCGGCTGTTGGAGGCGGGGCATCTAAAGAACCACGGCATCTACAAAAATGTTGCGCTAAACTGCTTCTATAATAATGGCGCGCAAATCACCTCCAAGAAAATGAAAACCGTGGCGGTGGGCGGCAATTCCACAGACCGCGCCCTGCTAGAATATGTGATGAAAGACGCCGCACGGCTGCCCCTTTGCCAGAAGGGCTTCACCAAGCCATTTAATTCCAAAGATAAACTGTCCATAACAGCCATCCATGGCGAGGCAAAAACCGTGCTGCTAAAAGGCGCGCCAGAGAATCTTCTACCTGCCTGCACCTTTGCCATGGACGAAAAAGGCCATCGTCACGATTTCGCCCACCCGGCGCAGCTTCGTAGCATATTAGCCGCCCAATCTAAGGACGGAATACGCCTGCTGGCCCTTTGCGAGGCCCCAGACACAGCCAGCGCCCAAGCCCGCCGCGGCCTTACTTTGGTGGGTTTTGTGGGCATAAGGGATGAAATCCGCCCAGAGGCAAAAACTGCCATAACCGAGGTAATGAACGCAGGGGTACAGGTGGTGATGGTAACCGGCGACAACCGCGACACTGCCGCAAGCGTGGCCACCAAGCTAGGCTTAATCGCCCCCGGCGAAAGCGGCGGCGTACTAACCAGCCGCAACATGAACAACCTAACAGACGCCCAGCTAAAAAAACTCCTGCCAAAAATAAGAGTAATCTCCCGGGCGCTACCCTCAGACAAAGGCCGCCTAGTGCGCCTAGCCCAAGAGCTAGACCTAGTAGCAGGTATGACTGGCGACGGCGTAAACGATGCACCAGCCCTAAAAAAATCCGATGTAGGCTTTAGCATGGGCAGCGGCACAGAAATTGCCAAAGAAGCCAGCGATATTGTAATCCTGGATAATAATTTTGTATCCATTGTAAAATCTATTTTATACGGCCGCACTATTTTCAAAAGTATAAGGAAGTTTCTAATTTTCCAGCTTAGCATAAACCTTTGCGCCGTTGGTATTTCTGTAATAGGCCCGTTTATTGGCGTGCCTGTGCCGGTTACGGTCATTCAAATGCTGTGGATTAACATGATTATGGACACCCTGGCCGGCCTGGCCTACGCAGGCGAGCCATCTTTGCCAGAATACATGAAAGAGGCCCCGAAAAAACGCACAGAACCAATAATCAACCGATATATGTTCAATCAAATTTTAGTGATGGGAATATACACCACACTGCTAAGCCTGGCGTTTTTCAAGCTGCCTTTCTTTGCCAACTTCTTCCGCAATAGCGAAAACTATCTGTTAACTGCATTCTTTGGCCTGTTTATTTTTGCCGGCGTATTTAACAGCCTAAACGCCCGCACCTACCGCCTAAACCTGCTGGCTTATATTGAACGCAACAAAATGTTTATAGCAATAATGCTGGCGGTATCTGCAATGCAGCTACTATTGATATACCTAGGCGGCACAGTGTTCCGCACCACCGGCCTAAGCCTGCGGGAACTGGCGATGGTAATAGCCCTGGCGTCTACGGTGATATTATGTGACCTGGGCAGGAAGGTGATATTGCGCATGTATGATAGGAAAGGGTTTATTTAGGAAAACTTCAAGAGGCTTATCAAGCTATTATTCTCGAATCAACTAATTACATTTTGTAATTAGTTGATTTTTGTGCAAAAATTGCGCTGCCATTTTGGCTATGGTACAGTGAAATAAATGAGAAACGGTCTCGCCAGAGCGGCACCTGAAACGCTGAAACAAGGCGTTTCCGGCATTTTTGCCGCGACAGGCGAGACCGATTTCGAGTTATTTCACAAGACTTCTTCCGAAATTACGTTTTTTAATTTCGGAAAAATTACATTTCAATCTTTTGCTTCTTTTGAAATTGCGTTTTTTGCAATTTCAGAAGAACTCTACTATAATCTTGCCACACAAAACGAGGGAGGCGCAGCATGCAACTAGAAATATTGGCGCAGGATTTTAGCATATGCAAACTAGAAGATATGGGGCAGGTAGACTTTACAAAGGGGATAACTTTCGCGGCAAAAACCGCAGATGAAATATCCCTAGTATGTGAAACAGCCTACGCCCCGCAAAATACCATAGCCCACGAGCCAGGCTGGCGGGGGCTAAAAGTATCTGGCGTGCTGGACTTTAGCCTGGTTGGCATTTTAGCTGGGATAACCAACACGCTGGCCAACGGCGGCATAAGCATTTTTGCGGTATCTACTTATGATACGGATTATATCTTGGTGAAGGCCGTGGACTTTGATAAGGCCATGAGTTTATTGGCTGATGGTGGGTATGTTGTGGCATAAAGATTTCTCTTCTCTTTTGAAAAAAAGAAGCAAAAAATTTTAACATTAGACTTCTTCCGAAATTCCCGTAGGGGATTTCGGAAGAAGTTACAATTTTAATCTTTTGCTTCTTCTGAGGTAACCCGGAAGAAACCGGGCGGCATGAAGTGCCGGGTTCGTCAGGAGAACCTTATGAAATTGCGTTTTTTGCAATTTCATAAGAACTCTATTAAATTATTTATTAAAACGTAAATTAAGGCCAAGGCCGTAAGAAAGTGGATTTCTTACGGCCTTGGCCTTACGGTTTTACCCCATCCGCATCCCGTAAACAATAACCGCCACTATCGCGATGCATATTAGCATCATTATAATATTTAGCGCAAAGTCCAGGCGTTTGGTTTTTTTGTTGTTTTGTTGGGCAGATATTACGGTGTTTGGGGCGGGGGGTGGTTTTGTCATGTAGTTGGCTATTATTTTTTCTGCTTCGGCTACTAGGTCTGTGGGGAGTTGTTCTTTGGTTGTGGCTGGGTTTATTATGAATATTGCTTGGTTGTACCATTTTTTATGGTCGCCTTTTATTAGGATTACTCGCTCTGTTTTTCCCATATGTTCAGCTCCTTCTTAGTATAGTGAAATAATTCGAAATCGGTCTCGTTTATTTCACTATAACTGAAGCTTTGACGCAAATTGCGGGAAATATACCTGCGGTTATATTGTAACTAAGGGGCGTAAGCTGTCCATTGTTCTTTCGCCTATGCGCGGTACGTTTATTAGCTCTTCTATGCAAGAAAATAGGCCATGCGTTTCGCGGAAGTCGATTATTGCGCGGGAGAGAGCATCCCCGATGTTGGGTAGGGTTTGCAGCTCTTGCGAGGTGGCGGTATTGATATTAACCAGGCCGCTGTTGGCTGCCCCGGGTGCGGCGGCGGCTTGTGGTGGCGGCTCTGCAAAGATGAAAACTTCGGCAATTTCTTCGCCTTCTGCCGGCACGATAATTTGCATGGCATCATGCACCACTGCGGCTATGTTTACCCGCAGCATATCTGCGCTTGCGGTGTGGCCTCCGGCTAGGGATATGGCCTTGTCCACCCTGGAACCATAGGGCAGCCAAACTAACCCGGGATGGTAAACCTCGCCCACCACATGCACCGCCACGATAATAGGCTCTGGGGTTTCTTCCGGGGCTTCTGTGGGGAGCTGTGGCTCGTATTCTGGCTGCGGTGTGTATTGTAACTGTAGCGCGACAGGCTCCGCAGGGGCAATATTGCCGCCACTGCCTTGCATTATTATGTAAATCACCCCAACTGCCAGCAAGCATAACACACCCAAAATGATATACTTATTGTCTTTTATAAACTCTAGCGCACGATTGTCCATGTGGGATTCCCCTCCCGATGTTATGATTATTTCACTACATATCACTTTCATAATACATTTGAAACATAACCCGTACAATGCACATTTTGAATCACATTTGCCTGCAAAATAGTTGTATACATTGAAACAAATGAGAAACTGTCTCGCCCAAGCGGCATCTTAAACGCCGAGATAAGGCGTTCCAGGCGTTTTTGCCGCAACAGGCGAGACCGTTTTCGAATTATTTCATTATAATCGCTCGCTCACCTAAAAAAATGCCTTTTGGCATCATTTTCCCTGTTCTCAAAAATAAAAAAGCCTAAAAATTCAGGCTTTTTTGAAAATCTATCATGAAAATATTAAAGTTTTTTGCTTCTTTTTTTCTAAAAAAGAAGTGGAGGTGTTGGAGGCAAATCCTCTGACGGTTTTAAACCACCACCGGCAACAGCGTACCCACCGTCAAAAAAACCAGGCCAACCAGGCTGCGACGGGAGAATTTTTCGGCAAGAAAGATGCGGGCGAACAGCATCACTAGAAGTATGCTTAGCTTGTCTATGGGTACAACATGGCTGGCGTTACCGTTTTGCAGGGCGTGGTAGAAAAACAGCCAACTTACGCCAGTGGCCACACCAGACAGGGTTAAAAATGTCCAGCTCTTTGCGTCTACGGATTTTATTTTCTTTTGGCCGCCGGTCATAAAAACCATGCCCCAGCTTAGGGGCACAACAACCACGGTACGTATGGCCGTCCATAGGCTGGCGTCCATATCTTGCACGCCTATCCTGCCAAATATGGCCACCAGGCTGGCAAACACCGCCGCCAAAACGGCGTAAATAAGCCAGCTTTGGCCGCTCTTGTCTGCTGCGTCTTGTTTCAGCTCTATCATAAGCCATGTGCCAATTGCCATCAGCACCATGCCCACAGCCGTAACCACGCCCACAGGCTCGCTAAGTATAATAAACGCCAAAACCATGGTAAGAATAGTACTGCTCTTATCAATTGGCACAACCTTATTCACATTGCCAAGCTGCAGCGCCCGGAAATAACAAAGCCAAGACCCACCCGTAGCCAGCCCAGACAACACCAAAAAAACCCAAGTGCGTGGGCTAATTTCGTGGATACCCCCTGCCGAACCCACCACAAAAACCATAACCCAAGCAAACAAAAGCACAACTACAGTCCTTATAGCCGTGGCCAAATGAGAATCCACATTCCGCACTCCAACCTTAGCCAACACAGTAGTAAGCGCCGCAAATAAAGCCGCCCCAATGGCGAACAAAAGCCAAGTTTCCATGGTTGTCCCTCCTTTTTTCAAAATTGCTCAAGGCTTTGCTGTTTTCATATTTTACCATAGCATAAAGATTGAAACTGTAACTTTTCCGAAAACCCCTACGGAAATTTCGGAAGAACTCTACTATATTATCTCCCGTTTTGCCTATAATTCTTGTAGCATCGGAAAAGACATAGCCATTGGATATACAAAATCTCGCCAGAAAGAAGGTCGCTAACCCCGGCAATGTTGCAGGCCCTAGATAGCTGCCGCTTGGTGAACATGCTTAGCAGCCCCGCCTGGTTTCGCGCCAAGCCATTTTTAACAAAAGCCTGAAACTCGCGCATTTGCCCCGCGGGGATATCCCTAGCGGGCTTTCGTTTCATATGAAGCATCACGACGTCCACGCCGGGTATGGGGTGAAAATCATGCCGGTTGAAAAAATGGACGATGCTCATGTCGAATATAGGCTTTATCGCCAGGGAACGCAAGCTTTCCCTTGGGTGGCCCATAAAGCGCCTTGCTGCGCCTTTTTCCATGATAAGCCATGCCTGGGTGGGCGGGTTTTTGCATTCTGTTAGCTTTCGCAGAATATCCGTGGTGCGGCTAAATGGAATATTGGAAAAAATTTTATATTCGCCACTGGCGGGCAGGTTAAACTGCATAAAGTCTTGATAATGCAGGCAAAGTTTGCTGTGGCCGTCGTATTTTAGTTGTAGCCGGCTGTAAAGTTTATGGTCAAGTTCTATTGCGGTTATTTTTGCACAGTGTTCTAGCAAAATATCTGTGATATGCCCCTTGCCTGGGCCTATTTCTATAATATGATCGCTGGCGGTTATATTTGTTTTGGCAATAAGCCCATGGATAATCCTTTTGCTGGTTAAAAAATTCTGCGATACCCAAAGCGCCTTATTATTTTTGGGCATAAAAAAACACCTCTCTCATTCGGAATAAACGAAAAAAGGCGCACTAAAGCAAGGTGGCAAATCCATCTTTACTTAGTGTGCCTTATTAACGTAACCGAATGAACATAGGCATTTGTTAACCTCCAGAAATTTTACGCCCTATTGTACTACAGTTTTTGGTGGCTGTCTAGATGATGCTTGCTGGCCAGCCGCATGGCGCGAACAGATACGGCATAATCTGCGTTGATATATTTTCCGAAAAACGATATTTTTTCCGAAAATGGTACCGTGCGGTACCACATTTTGGGCAAAAACGTACATTTTTTGAACCCACAAACCTAAAAAACCCTGAAAATTCAGGGTTCTTGTTGTATCCAGGCCGAAATTTTTAACGGTTTGTCCAATTTTCTTGAAACATGCCCGGCCGCACTCACATGCCCGCCTTGCGTTAGCCCGCTAAAACAAGGCCTTCATGCCACGCCATAAGCTCTATAGCTTTAACCGCTTATGGGCGCATGGCAGGATTTGGTGGATTTCATCTTTACCCACCTCTGCCGTAGAGTATCTAGCCTTATTGTACAAAGGGAATAGCGCGGCAGCAGCATCTTCGGGGGTGGTTAACTTCACGGATAGTTCGTTTGGGGTTTCTGTCGGGGTTATGCTTGCGCCTTTTTTTATTTTTTGCTGCAGGTACGAGGCATATATGAAGCGCACCCGGTCGCGGTTGGTTTGCATGTTCTTCCATTTCATTTTGCGGAAGGGGTTGCGCCCCCGCTCGAATGTTATGCGAATTTTCTCGTCTTGATAATGGGCAAGGCGGTTGCCCCTGCGCTTGCCTGGCAGCCGCGGCAGCCTGCCCGTGAGGCTGCTAACCCTAGCCGCCAACCGCGAGAACAGCTCTGCGATAAAACCAAAGGCCAACCCCACCAGCCTAAACAGGGTGCTTTTTACACGCTTGGCCACCGGCATTTCCCAAGCATAGCGTGATAGGATTTTTATATACCAGCGCAACTGCAAATACAGCCACAAAAGCGCCACCGCCAGCAGCACAAACAACCGCAGGCTAGTGCCTTCCGTAGCAAAGAAAGCCCCCGCCAGCCCTACCGAAGCCACAAACGAGGCCAGCAGTAAAATAGTAGCAATTTTATTCTCACGGATGATTTTTATCATAGCTGCCTCCTTTATTCCATCAAAATGTTGAAGTCTTGCCTCGCTTTTCACATGTTAGTGCATCACCCATACGAAACGCGCCTGCAAGTATCCCACGGTTTCATCTTTCCACCATAACCGTAACACAATTACCCCTACTTTCTAGCACGGATACTATGCCGCTGAAGCTACTGTTTGTGTCGTAGGTGTTTGCGGTCATGATATATATGTCTACGTTGTATAGTTCGTCTATATCTTGTTGCATTAGCCAGGTTAGCGAGCAACCTTCCGAGATGCGAATCGCGGCCATTTCGCGTAGAATTTCTACATAATGTTCTTGGCCGCGGCGCATGGGGTAGCGGATGTGCTTTTCCCGGCCCAACTGTTTTTTGCAATTGGCGGCGAAACCCACGTTATAGCCTTGGTTTATGGCTTTTTGTACCATATCTGCGGCGTAAGATAGGGCCGTTTCCATTATTTCTGGGTGGCTTTCGCTATCTTCTGGCACGTGGAAGTCTATGTACAGCATAAAGCTGCGGCTAGAGAAATAGTCCCGCTCGTTTACTTTTAGCGCGCCGGTTTTGGCTGTGGCTTTGTAGTTTATGCTACGGAAAGGGTCGCCGGGGCGGTATTCCCGCACGCCGGCAAAGCTGAAGGGGTCTTGCAATAGCCGCCTGTCAGATTCTGCTAAGTTTTGCATTTCGTTCTCCATGCTGCGGCTTTCTTGGAAGGGCAGCACCCGTGGGTACACAAACAACGCAGCCTTAGCCGCGCGGCTCTTGTTTTGCACATATACTGTTTCTAGCTCATAATAACCGCGCTTTGTGCATTTTATGGGTATAGAGCGGCGCACCTGGGTACGCGGCGGTAGGTAAAACCGGCTGGTGAACTCTTGCATTGTGCCTTCTGGCTGGCCTTTTAGCCGTAGCTCGTTATACATGTAGCCGTCTATATTCACGAAAAAAAGTGGCAAAAAATAAGGGTTCTGCACCTCTTCCACCAGCAAAACCGTTTCACCCTCAAACACCCCCGGCTGGGAAAAATACCGCCTATAGGCCAGCATTTTTAAGCCTTCGCGCCTTAAAATAATATAAGCAACATAAGCCACCAGCAATAACAAAAAAACCCAAAACCAAATATACATCAGCTTTGCAAAAATTCTGTTGGCACGGCAGTGTTGTTCAAAATCTCTGTGATAATTTCGTCTGCTGCGGCTTTTTTTATGCGTTCTGTGCCTTTTAAAATAAGCCTATGGGCCATCACTGGTATGGCCGCATGTTTCACATCGTCCGGTATCACGTAGCTGCGGCCCGCCACACCGGCCATGGCTTGCGCCGTGCGCATTAGAACCAGCGCGCCGCGGGCGCTTACCCCAAGCATTACCCCTTCATGGGCGCGGGTGGCCTCTGCCAGGCTAACTATGTAGCCCATCATATCTTCATGTACAAAAATTTCTGGCACGGCGGCCTGGGCGGCCATTATTTCATCTGCGGTGGCCACTGGCTGCAGCGGTGCCGCTGCCTGCCTGTGGGTTCTTAAAATTTCTACAGAAGCTTCATGGGAAGTATATTGCATGGGTATTCTAAAGGTGAACCTGTCCAGCTGCGCCTCTGGCAGCGGGAACACACCCTGGGTATCCACCGGGTTTTGGGTGGCAACCACCATAAAAGGCGGCGCAAGCTTGTGGGTAACATTATCTATGGTTACTTGCCGCTCTTCCATGCATTCTAGCAACCCGGCCTGGGTTTTTGGCGTGGCGCGGTTAATCTCATCTGCCAGTACAAAATTGGCAAAAACCGGCCCGGCCATAAACTCAAACTCCGACACCTTCATATTAAAGTAGTTAATTCCCGTGATATCCGAAGGCAGCATATCTGGCGTAAACTGAATCCGCTTAAAGCTACAACCCACAGAAGCCGCCAGCGCCTTGGCCAGCAGCGTCTTGCCAGACCCAGGCACATCCTCCAAAAGCACATGCCCCCCGGCCAGCAACCCAACAACAACCAGCCTAACGGCCTCGCCTCGCCCGATAACGACCTTCTCGATATTCTCAACAATCCTAGCAAACACATCCCGCATAAAAAGCCCCTTTTCTAGCTGTTTTCTTGATTTTACGTGGTAGGGATTTTTTTGTCAAATGGTTTAGAGGCGCAAGAGGCTTCGCCGTGGATGCTTGAGCGAGCATCCGACCACATCTGCAAAACTCTAATTTTATTCTTTTTTCGAATTATCTCACTATGGTCAACGATGCCACTGCGGCAGAAAAAAGTCAACTAATTACAGATTGTAATTAGTTGACTTGCATCGCAATCCCAGCAGCACCAAATGTATATCACCAAAACAAAAGCCGGAAGATTGCATGTACAAGCAATCTCCCAGCCTTTTGGGTTCCCATAAAAAATCCAATGCTAAAGTTTTTTGTCCCTCTTTTTTTCAAAAAAGAGGGAGGGTGTGGGCAAAGCCCACGGTTTTAGCTTACTCTAGCTCCCCCACAACCTTAGCCAGCATCTGCACAAAGTTCTCGCGCTTTTCTCGCTCTGCGTTTACCAATGCCTCTGGGGCTTTGGCCATGAAGCCTTGGTTAGAAAGTTTGCCGTCTATCCTGGCTATTTCTTGTTCTAGGCGGGCTTTTTCTTTGGCCAGGCGAGATTTTTCTTTTTCGGCGTCTACTAGGGAGTCCATGGGCAGGTAGATTGTCGCGCCGGGAATTACCACAGAGATTGCGCCGGCGGGGGGTACGTCGGTTAAGGTTTCTACAGAGGATGCGCCAGCCAGGAAGCCTAGAGCTTCTTTTGCGGTGGTTATTGCGGTGTTGGCGGCGTCTGGCTGGATTAAGATAGCAATTTTTTTGGCTGGCGGCACTTGTTTTTCTGTGCGTACAGCCCGGACGCCGCGCACTGCTTCTTTCAAGTTCTCAATTTCCCTTTCTGCATGGGGGAAATCTAAAGCCGGGTTATGTTGCGGCCAGGCAGATAACATGATGGTTTCTTCCTTGTTTTGCAGCGCCAGGAATAAATCCTCTGTGATAAATGGTGTTACCGGGTGCAACAGCTTTACGGCCGTAAGCAACACATGGCGCAAGATATTTTGTGCCATTTCTTGCGACGGGCGGGCGGTTTCGTCTTTGCTATACAAGCGCGGTTTTACCATTTCTACATACCAGTCGCAGAATTCGTCCTTTATGAAGTCGATTATTTTTTGGGTAGCCATGCCCAGCTCGTGAGCTTCTATTTTTTCTGTCACATCTTTTACCACGGTGTTTAGGCTGGATAGAATCCATTTGTCCTCTGTTTCCAACTGTGCATCTGGCCGCGAAACATACGCAAGAAGCTCGTCTGCTTGTAAGCGGGATTGCTCTCCGCTAGTGGTTGAGGTCATTAGAATGAAGCGGGTGGCGTTCCATATTTTGTTTAGGGAGTTGCGGGCGGGGTCTAGGCGTTCGTAGTAGAAGCGGGTGTCGTTGTCTATGGCGTTGCCGCTTACCAGCATAAGCCGCAAAACATCTGCGCCGTATTCGCTTATTATATCCAGTGGGTCTATGCCATTGCCCAATGATTTGGACATTTTGCGGCCTTGGTCGTCTCGCACTATGCCGTTTATGAAAACATCTGTGAAGGGGATGTCGCCCATGCATTCAATGCCGCTAAACACCATGCGTATAACCCATGTGAATATAATCTCCCGGGCGGTAACAAGGGTATTGCCTGGGTAGAAATAATCCAGCTCTGGCGTTTTGTCTGGCCAGCCAAGGGTAGAAAACGGCCACAGCGCAGAAGAGAACCATGTGTCTAGCACATCTTCGTCTTGGGTAAGGTTGGTGCTGCCGCAGGTTGCACATTTACTTGGTGCGGTGGCTTGCACCGTGATATGCCCATCTGGGCAGTAGTAGGCGGGTATGCGATGCCCCCACCAAAGCTGGCGGGAAATACACCAGTCACGGATATTATCCAGCCAATGCTTATATATTTTGCCAAAGCGTTCTCTGTTAAATTTTAACTTGCCGCTGGTGTACGCTTCTAGGGCTGGTTTGGCCAGCTCGTCCATTTTTACAAACCATTGCTCTTTTAGCAGTGGCTCTATTACGGTGCCGCAGCGGTCATGCTCGCCTACGGCATGGGAAAGTGGCTCGGTTTTTATATATAGGCCAAGGCTGGTCATTTCTTCTATTATTTTGGTGCGGGCTTCTGCTGTGGTTAGCCCCTGATAATGCCCGCCGTTTTCGTTTATG
The DNA here is from genome assembly GCA_009784025.1 of Defluviitaleaceae bacterium. GTDB lineage: Bacteria > Bacillota > Clostridia > Lachnospirales > WQUN01 > WQVK01. The sequence goes on along the minus strand of WQVK01000026.1, from coordinate 14,640 downwards.
GTGCCGTCATCGTTTAATATATTGATGCGTGGCAGGCCGTGGCGTTCGCCTATTTCAAAGTCGTTAGGGTCGTGGCCGGGGGTGATTTTTACCACACCTGTGCCAAATGCCGGGTCTACATAGCTATCTGCTATCACCGGGATTTCCCGGTTCATCAGGGGTAATGTTGCAGATTTACCCACCAAAGCGGCGTAACGTGCATCCTCTGGATGTACGGCTATGGCAGTGTCGCCCAGCATGGTTTCCGGGCGGGTGGTGGCGAAGCTGATAAAGCCATCCCCCACCGGGTATTTAAAGTGGTAGAGGTTGCCTTCCTTGTCTTCATGCTCTACTTCCGCGTCTGAAATGCTGGTCTGGCATTTTGTACACCAGTTTATAAGCCGCTCGCCTTTGTATATTTTGCCGCCTTCATAAAGCCGCACAAACACCTCTAGCACGGCCTTAGAAAGCCCTTCATCCATGGTGAAGCGTAGCTTGTCCCAATCTGCGGACGAGCCCAGTTTCTTCAATTGATTAACAATGGTATTGCCGTATTTATCATACCATTCCCACATTTTTTCTAAAAATTTCTCACGGCCAAGACTTTCCTTGGTGATACCCTCGGCGGCCAGCGCTTTTACCACCACAGTTTCCGTGGCGATGGCTGCGTGGTCTGTACCTGGCAGCCACAGCGCCTCGTACCCTTGCATGCGCTTAACCCGAATCAAAATATCCTGAATCGCATTGTTTAGGGCATGGCCCATATGCAGCTGGTTTGTAATATTAGGCGGCGGCATCATTATGGTATAGGGCTTCTTGTCCGGGTTGGGCGTTGCCCTAAAATAACCCTTCTCTATCCACCGGCTGTAAATTTCATCCTCGCGGGATTTATCGTAAGTTTTAGGAAGTTCCATATGCGTCACGCTTTCTGTATTTATTTTTGGAAGTCGCGGTACATTAGGCTGGCTTGTATGCCGCTGTTGTTTTGGTATTTGCCAGATGTGTAGGGGGCGTAGTCGCCTTCTATTTTGTGGTAGTAGATTTGGCATATGCCCACGCCTGCGTAAATGCGCAGGGGCTGCACACAGTGGAATTCTAGCGTCCAGTAGCCCTTAAAGCCTACATCGCCAAAGCCAGCGCATACATGTACGCTTAGCCCTAGGCGGCCTACACTGCTGCGGCCTTCTAGCATGGGGACGTATTTGTCTGTTTCTGTGTACTCGGCGGTGCGGCCCAGGTACAGCTTGCCCGGCTCTAGCAGCAAACCCTCTGGCGGGATTACTATCGTGCTGGCTTCGTTTGGTTTCTTCATGTCTAGTTCGCGGTCGTTGTACACTAGCAGCTCGTTGTGCAAGGTGAGGTTGTAGCTGTTGGGGTTGATGTTCTTTTCATCAAACGGCTTGATTACAATCTCTTTGCCAATCTTCTCGCGAATCATTTTTCCTGACAGAATCATAGAATCAGTCCTTCTACTTTTATTCTTACAGTATAAGCGTGCAGGCTGGCTGCGTCAAATGCTAGGGTACATTTTGGGCTGGCTTGGCATAGAATGTATAAATATATTAAGGCCGTAGGGGCTTTTCCTCTACAATTCCACCCGGTTTTTAAAAAAGCGGGGTAGAAGCTTTAACATTTAATGCCAAATCGTTGGGAGATGTGATGGCTATGTTACAGTACCGTGTACAAGGAATGAGTACAGGGCTTTTTGGTGATGTCCGGGTTGGCGGGGCTAAGAATTCTGTTTTGCCTATTTTGGCCGCCGTTTGTTTGAATGATGGGGAAAGTGTGATTCATAATTGCCCTCGCATTGCGGATACTTTTGTTTCTATGGAAATTTTGCAAAAGATTGGCTGTGTGCCAAAGCTACTTGGGGATACTCTGGTGGTTAATACTAAGGGGTTGGCGGCTACGGCTGTGCCCGATGATTGCGTGCGTAAGATGCGCTCCTCCATTTTGTTTATGGGGGCTATGCTGGCCAGGGCTGGGCAAGTGGAGCTTACGCTGCCCGGCGGCTGCGAGCTTGGCACCCGAGCAATAGATTTGCATCTGATGGGGCTTTCTGCCATGGGCGCAGATATTAAAATAGACGGCGATAAAATTTGTTGCAAGGCCGGACGGCTGGTAGGGGCTAATATTAAGCTACACACGGCCAGCGTAGGCGCTACAGAAAATATAATGATAGCAGCCGTAAAGGCCCACGGCGAAACAGTAATAGAAAACGCCGCCTGCGAGCCAGAAATTGTAGATTTGGCGGATTTTCTTATAGGAATGGGCGCCAAAATCCACGGCGCGGGCACAAGCCGCGTAGTAATAAGCGGCGTAAACCGCCTGTACAACCCCGTCCCCCATGTGATAATGCCAGACCGCATTGTGGCCGGCACTTACCTGGTAGCCGCAGCCATGACAGGCGGCGATATCACCGTGACAGATGTAAACCCAACGGATTTGCTGCCGGTGCTGGCTAAGCTGATAGAAATGGGCTGCCGCATAAAAGTAAGTGACGGCAATATAAGCCTGCGCGCCCCAAAGCGGCTGGCGGCCTGCCCAAGGATAATCACAAAAGTACACCCGGGCTTCCCCACAGATATGCAGGCGCAATTTGTGGCCGCCCTGGCCGTGGCCGAAGGCAAAAGCCTAGTGACAGAAACTGTCTTCGACAAACGTCACCAGCACGCCGCCGAGCTAAACCGCATGGGCGCAAAGATATCCCTTTGCACAGACAACCGCAACTTCACAATACAAGGCGTAGAAAACCTACGTGGCGCAACCGTAGCCGCCAAAGACCTACGCGGCGGTGCAGCCCTGGTACTGGCAGGCCTAGTGGCCAAGGGCGAAACAGTGGTGCAAAATGCAGGATATATACAACGCGGCTACGAAAGCATAGAACGGGACCTAGAAAGCCTAGGTGCCAAAATTAGCCTAGAGGGCGCAGAGCAAGAGGAAAAATGCGCGTGATGTGTGGTAAAACCGTCAGAGGCTTCGCCCTGGATGCTTGGGCAAGCAGGTTGCGTAGCAACCGACCAGCCGACCACACCTCCACTTCTTTTCATAAGATTCTCTTCGCGAACCCGGCGCTGTGCGCCGCCCGATTTCTTTCGGGTTACCTTTGAAAAAAGAAGCAAAAAACTTTAAATTTTTTGACAGAAAGGCATGGGAAGGCTTGTATTTTTTTCCGTGCTTTTTTGTTTTGTAAATTTTATTTTTTGCAAAACGGCTTGTTTGGCGAATTTATTCGCATGTGAGGGCGTCAGACACACGTTTTTCATACGAAAATGGTACCGTACGGTACCACAACTTATAAAAAATGGTACCGTATGGTACCGTTTTTGCTATAAATTAAATTTTTCATTCACATTTTTTCCGGCAGCAAACAAAAGCCAACCTGCCTCGCGAAGCTTCTAAACCTCTGACTTACATGCTTTGACATATACAGGTATCCATGCTATTATCACCATCAGGATTCACCAAAATGTAGCAAAAAGAATTACCTAGCAAAACTCACCACAAGCAATGAATATGTGCAACTTTTCGGGAGGGGATTCCTTGCTTATATCAGTTTTAATTACAACACATGGCGTAAATAATAAAAACGACCTAGCCAAAATCGAAAAAATCTACCAAGAATACAGCCGCCTTATGCTACATATCGCAAAAGCACAAATATCAGACCACGCCCTGGCAGAGGACGCTGTTTCAGAATCCTTCATCAAGATAATCAAGCATATGGAAAAATTTGAAGATATTTCCAGCAACCAAACCAAGGGTTACATCGTTAAAATAGTAAGAACAACTTCCATAGACCTTTTAAGAAAAGCGCAAAAATACAAAGGCGAAGCTGTTCCAGACGAAGTTATAGAAACCCTCCCCGATTATAAAATTGGCACATTAGATAATCTGGTTGCCAAAGAAGGCTACGATATACTAAAGCAAGCAATCAAAGTCTTGCCCGACCAATCTCGCGATGTTGTTGATTTATTTATAGTTAACGGGCACAGCCACAAAGAAATTTCTCAAATGCTTGGCATTACACCCTCCGCATCAAAAAAACGATTGTTCCGGGCCAGGCAGCTATTAAGAAAGTTATTAAACGGTGATAAAAATGGATGAAAACAAAAAACTTACAACCGATGACAAAATTTTTGATGCCTTACTAAAAGCAGCAGCAGAAGATGCCCTTAACAAGGATATAGACGCCCTACCCAGCAAAGAAGAACTACAGAAACTATACCCCAGCATAGAATCCCTGGATAAAAAAGTGTATGCGGTAATCAAAAATGAAACAAAGGCCTACAGAAGAAAAAAGACCCTACGCAGCGTTGTTAAAATTGCTGCTTGTTTTGCTATCTTTTTATTGGTTACATCTGCCACGCTAATGTCGTTTGAAGCCTCTCGTGTTTTTATACTAAACACAGCTATAGAAATCCGCAGTAACCACATAGCGTTTCAATTTAGGCCCGCTGGTAGCACAACCACTGCTGGCAATATTGGAGAGTATTTGCTTGAGGCCATGCCAGAAGGGTTTGTTTTGGTACAGCGTGACGCAACGCCATATTCTGCCTTCTACAAATATGTAAATGATGCAGAGCATCGTATAGTGTTCACTTATAATATGTCAAGCGAAAGTCTTTCTATCTATATGGGAACTACGCGCAACGATTTTTTAACAACAGAGTTACACGGCATAAAAGTGCATCTTTTTGAATCCAAATACGGAGAAACCCATGGGGTAATGTGGGTGCTTGGTGATAGAGTATTCATGTTAGCTTCAGACATTGATTTTAATATTGCCGTTCAATTAGCAAGCCGCCTGATTGCGTGGCAAATATAACAACCAATCAACCTTCCACAAATTGGCAAAGCAAAAGTCTTAAAACAACGTCCCCCTTTACACCTCCAAATCGTTATGTATGTGTACGCCAAAAACATAACAGAAGGGAGGTGTACTTATGAAAAAACTTCTAATAACTTTATGCCTTGTTGCCGTTGCTTTTGGAGGCCTACCAGTATCTGCTAATACTTCTGTCACATTACAATCGCAATATATCCCAATCTGCCCCCATTGGACAAATATATTTAGAGGCGATGCCTTTTTGTCATTCAACAGCAGCGGCAGAGCCACCATGTCAGGTCACATAATTGGCCAAGCCGGCACAGAGCGCATAAGCGTTAACGCAATCCTGTCTAGGATAAACCCAAACGGTACGTTAACCCCTGTTGCCACCTGGAGCAACCTAACCGTTATGGGTAGCACATGGTCATGGAGCCATGCCCACTACGTAGCCCGTGGCCACCAGTACCGCCTAACGCTATCCGCAGCCGTCGCCCGCAACGGCTTCAGCGAAGCCGCCACATTTACCAGTGACGCTTGGGCGCACTAAAAAATTTAAAAAAGGAGAATCATCATGAAAAAAATCTTGTTTAGCACCAAGAAAATAGCCGCTATTGTCCTCGCACTTTCCATGCTTTTAGCCAACATGGCCATCTTTACTGCATCTGCACCTGAATATGCTCCCACATACTATACTTGTTGCAGCTCGTTGTGCGTTGTCAAGTCGCAGCTTGAACCTGTGGAAGATACTTTATACCGCTTTCTAAATGGCCTCATTCTTTCAAGTCTTTATTTTGAAATCGAAATTGGCGGGAAGCCAGCGTTTGTGTCACCTTTGCTTAATGCCAATGAAGATTATCGAACCTTTACACTGGACGCTTGCTCCCTGCAAAGAATCCAACTGATGGCCAACTCAGCATACACTGCGCGAGAATACGGCCTTGAGGCCGTTGCTTTTGCATTGACTGATGTTATGCCAGAGCTTGGACGTCTTCATTCAAGCTATTTAAATAATTTCTCTCCTCAGGGACTTTTACAACGACTAGATGCCGCTATAAACAGTTACGACATTTTTCAACCTTTTCAAGGCAACTGTTGCGATCCCTTCATTATCATTCGAGAGTACGTACTTTGGGGATACGACCCTTGGGGAAGACCATTTGCTATATGGCGATATATATGTGCAAGCTGCAGAAGAGCCATTGGTTAGTCAAAAGGAGGATATTTATGAAAAAGAAACTGCAGGAATACTTTTGTCCATGATGTTAATGTTAAATATTCAAATCGTTGTTTTTGCAATTACGGATACCCCTTACACTCAATCATCTCAATGTAACAACACATTCTATCAAGCTGAGACAACTAATTATCAAATCATCATTGGCTATACATCCGTGGAGATTGATGGCGTATCCAAGCCCTCCGATAGAGATACTGGAAGTAGCATAGATGCAAGATACCGACTACCGGCACTTAACCGTCGAGCGGTTGTTGGTTATACAAGTATGCTGATTGACGGCATCTCTGCCCCTCAAGATAGTTTTCTTGACAGTGCATTAGTTGGATTAGATGACCCTCTTGTAACAGTTTATACAACTCAGGGAAGGTTGCAGTATTCATATGGTGGACAGCTTGAAAGATTGTGCCCTCAAACAGAACTATCGCGTAGAGATGTTGCAAGGAGCATTGAGGAGCAAAGATTTTTGCTGAATGCATTCCTAGAAGGAAATTATGTCTATGAAATCTCTTGGAGAAATTATATTGAAAGTCCGCGCAACAGCAGAGTACCCCACCTCGGGAATTGGCCAAATATGAGAACCGTCACTGTCGTGCGTGTTTCAGGTGCCGCTATTGAATGGGGAGTGCGGAATGTGTCAAATAACTACAATGTCCTTTTGGATCTTATAAGATCACGAACATATCGAGGGAATAACGTTTTTATTCGTAGCGATAGAAACCATCTAGTATGGGTTGGCACTACTTCTTATTTGCTGGATATCGTATTTAACTGGGAGAGGTCTACTTTTGAGTTATCCTATTCCGGCTTCATGATGCCACTCAGAAGTATAAGCCAGTAATCTTTCTGCGCAGTGAATTAATGTTAAAACACCTTCCGATATGATATGGTTCTGTTGTATATAGTTTTGCGGTGATGCTTTTAGGCAAAATCGTTTAATTTTTTAATTTGGAAAACACAGAAAAATTTGCATTATTATATGCATTTTTTCTGTGTTTTTCAATTTTATTAACTTTATTTTCACAAAAACGGCTTGCTTAGCGGCTTTCTTGCATTGCAAAAGGGTCAACCATGCGTTTTTTATATGAAAAACGGTACCATAACCCATCAAAAACGGTACCATACGGTACCATTTTCTTAACAAATCAATGCCAAACCAAAACTTTTCTTTACATTTTTTCCGGCCGCAAACCGAATTTAACCAGCCTCGCGAAGCCTCTAACCTCTGCCCTGCATACCTTAGCGCACTTTGACACACACAGGCAACCATGCTATTATCACCCTCGAAACCTAACAAAACAAAGCAAAAAAAGAATTACATAACAAGGCCATCAGTTGTTGTGCAACATATTGACGCACAGGGGTAACCGCAATTTTCAGCCATAAACCGTAAATATAAAACAAGCATACTTGGCAGCATAGGCCAAAAAGGAGAAACCGACTATGAAAGAGTTTAAAAAATACTGCAACAAGCACTTTCCCGGATTAAGCAGGTTTAAAAAATTTAAGCTAGCATGTGACTGCCTGAAGGAATACTTCGTTTACGGCACAAGAGTAAACAACTATTTTTTATATGAATTTTACAATAAAACAAAAAGCGAGCGCAGGGCCTTTTTCACACTGGGCGAGGGCTGGAATTATCGCCGCAAAGTGAATGGCAAAGAAGTTCACCAAAAACTAAAAAATAAAAGAATGTTTAATGAAACATTTTCCGCTTTTATCCAAAGAGATTGGCTTTATATGGCCGAAGCAACCCAAGAACAGTTTGACAAATTTTGCGCCTCGCACACCACTTACATTGAAAAACCAGTTAATATGATGAACGGCGACGGCATAAAAATACGAGATGCTTCAGATGACAACAATGTGGGCAACTACCAAATGTACGCAGGCAAGCCAATCTTGTTAGAGGAAGTAGTGGTCGCCTGTGACGTAATCAATGATTTACACCCCACATCGTTGAACACAATACGGGTCTCCACAATGCTAGATAAAAGCAGGACCAAAGTCACAATAATAGCAGCCACATTGCGGATAGGCACAGGCGGTAAGATAATTGATGATTTTGGTGCAGAATCATTGGCGGCCGCAATTGATGTTGGCACGGGCGTTATCTCACATATGGCAGTGGATAAAATGGGCAACAGATACAAATCTCATCCAGATACAGGCCAATTGATTTTGGGCATCGCGATACCAGGCTGGCAAAAGGTTATAGACCTGTGTACAAAAGCCGCCTTATCGTACCCAGATGCGCCTTTTATAGGCTGGGATGTTGCCGTATCACCCACAAAAGACGGGCAAGACCATATCATTCAAATTATTGAAGGTAACGATGGCCAATGCTTCTTGCTTATCCAAGCCCCTGGCTGTGTAGGTTTGAAAGAAAAAATAATGAGAGCGGCGGAATAAAATTTCACAGAAATCCACAGCTCCGCCGCCTTTGTGTTCCTAGCACATAAAAAACGAGAGAATACCATCTCTCGTTTTTTTGTTATGGTGAAATAATTCGAAATCGGTCTCGCCCGTCGCGATAAAACGCCTCATCTCGGCGCTTCAGGTGTCGCTTGGGCGAGACCGTTTCTCTTTTATTCCACTATCCCCAAAAAACCCTCCCCGCCCAAACCAACTTATTACAAACTGTAATAAGTTGATTCTCGTTGCAAAATTACAATTCATATTCCACCCGCGCACCTTTTGTTGTATAATAAACACCCCTCCAAAAAAATATTGGGTTTTTCTGCTAAACCTTTTTCCAAAAAAGTTTTGGAGGTACCCCCCCCCTTACAGTTTTAATATACACAAAGGACTCCCCCCATGCTAAATTTTCTATCCAGTCTCACCACAGCCCTTAACCAAGACGGCAACCATCTTGCCATCGTTGGCATTTTCCTGGGGCTTATCATCTTTACCGTTCTTTTGCGGCTTGTTACGTACCTGCATTTTCGGGCTACGTCTATTGCCATGCGTATGGATATGCGCCGGGAAGTTAAAAAACGTGAAGATATAAGCAGGCTAAAATGCCGTATTCTGCGCAAAATCACGGCAGATTATGTAAAGCTGGCAGACCGTAATGTGTCTGGCATCCCGCTGGCGCAAATGGTTAGCCGCAATATCGCGGGCATGAGCCTGTTTGGCTGGCGCTACGAAAATATTATCCCACTGGTGCAAAGCCTTGAAACAGGCTTGCTTTTTGTGGGACTGGTGCTGGCTGTGGTTTTCCCAAGCCATGGTTATGCCTATGGGTTAATCGCCGTGGGTGCATTTATTATAACCCGCGTTTTGTCGGCATTTTTTAGCATCGCCTCGGCCAAAAATCAGCTTGCAGAAGAAGCCGAAATTTTTATAGCCACAGAAATTGGCCGCCATTATGCCTCTAACACAAAAGGCGCCGTAGTAGACCTAAAAACCCAGCTGATAGAGGCCGTAACAGCCCAAACAGAGGCCATTATTAAATCCCTAGAAGCCTTAAAGCCTGAACCAACCGAAACCGACCCCGCCCCCCTAAACGAAGCAATATTAGAATCTGCTGCAAGGCTGGACCAATCTAGCAGCCGCATACAATCCGCCAGCGACCTGCTGGCCACCCATATGAAAGCCCATTCAGAAGCCCAAAGCCAGCAGCTTCTCACCCTAATCAGCGCCATCAACTCTATCAAAGACGGCCTAGACCACCTTGCATTGCAGCAAAAAGCCCTAACTCAGCAAGCCAATTTTATAGAAAAAAACCAGCAAGCCCTAGAGCAGTCGCTGGAAGTATACGAATCTACCCTGCAAGGCTTGGCGCAAACTATAGGCGACGGCCTTGGCACTTTCATAAACATCCACGCCCAATCCTCTGCCAAGGCTGTTAATGATACTTTGCAGGCAAATATGGACAAGCTAATTGGCCTGTCTGCCCAAGGGGTGAAGCCAAATGACTAATTTCGAAGGCCCAATCCCCCGCCTAAACGTAGATACAGGCAGCATCAACCTAGAAGCCACCAGGGTGGTAACAGGTGAAATTAAACTACGCAATAAAGGCGGCAGCACCCTAGAAGGCAGGGTTGTTTCGCGCTGCCCAGGGCTAACCTTTTCCCCGGCAAAATTTGAAGGCAACAGGCAAACCATATCCTACAGCTTCGACCCTAAAGCCTCTGGCATACAGGCAGGCCACAGCATGCGCAGCATGGCCTACATCACCACCAACGGCGGCGAAAAAGCCATAAATATATCCGTAAAAGTGATAGAAGTACCAATCCAAACCCCAGACGGTTATCTGATAGCCAACATCCAAGACTTTTATCGTTACTACTTAAAAAACCCAAACGCCGCCCGCCGCATCTTCCGGGACAATGACTTTTACCGGCTGCTTATAGCCGTAAAATACCCCTATAAAGAAGTCTACGAAGCCTTATACGAAGACGCCAACCGCGACCGCGCCATAGACAATTTTTTCATGCTATCCGGCCTGGCAGAAAAAAACAATATTAGCCTAACCCCTGGCCAAATAGTTTTCACACAAAAACCCTACGACACCACCACCATGGAAAGTTCTATAGAAGCCCAGTGCAGCAACAACAGCTATGTAGAAGCCGTAGCCCAAGCCGCGCCAGAATGGGTTAACCTACCCATAGGCAAGCTAACCGCAGCAGATTTCGCCAGCGAAAAACTAGCAACTATCAACTTCTCTATAAGCCCGCGCAAAATCCACGCAACCTACGCCCAGGGCCAAATCCAAATAGGCAGCCAAAAAGTAGATATCACCTACCGCCGCCTGCCTGCCGTCACTGCAAAGCTAAAATACAGCAACCTCTCCTACGACGACCAAGGCATAATCGCCATAGAAAACAACAGCGGCAAAGCCTTACGCATAAAAGTGTTCAGCAAAGAAAGTTATATAAGATTTACCGCCAAAGGCTACCTGATAGAAGCCTACGGCGAAATCCCATTCGAAGTAAGCCTATCGGCCTTTACCAGGGCGCAGCAATTCTTCCTAAAGCAACCCTACATGCACGCAGAAATTGAAGTAGAGGCAGAATCTGGTGTAGCCTTTAAGAAAAAACTTCCCCTAACGGTTGGAAGGTGGTAGCCATGCTAACAAATATCATCTCCAAACTAGAAAAAAGACTTGCCCATAAGCCCACCCCCCAAACAGCCGCAACTTTTGCAATACGCAACTGGCAGGCTGTTAAATTCATGGGCGGAAGCGGGGATTTTGCCGACAGCCTGCAAAAAGCCAACCAAGCCATAATGGCCGCCCATAGGCAAAACCCATCAGATATTAAAATCTACTGTCTAGCCATTTTTATCAACATAGAAGCAGGCCATCTGGACACTGCCAACGATATGCTGGACAAAGCCATGGAATACAAGAAATTCCTAGCCGGCCACGACCCCTTCTACTACAGCATCCTCTGCTTCTTGTACACCTACCTAGAAATATGCCAAAACAGAATCCAATCCGCCATCAAGCGCTGGCGTATTTTCAACGACCATTCCAGAAGCAACCCCAGCACCCCCCACAACCAAGTGATGCAAGGCCTCCTGCACCTGGCCGTAAACGAATATGCAGAAGCCTATAAATATCTCTCTGATGCATATATAATAGGGACAAATAGTTTTTGCAGCGTATTTTTATACGAAGGGCTTTACAGATACTATAAAGAAGTAGATTATTTCCCCGAAGACGACATAGTAATCCCCGTTCTAACCTACGCCGCCAACCGCGGCGCAGAAACAATAGATATAGCAGAAGCCCATGAAGAAACAATTCTAGCCTCTGCCAACAATTTCACCGCGGCAGAAAGATTATACAAAGCCAGCAACTGGTCACCGCTGCTAAAAACCATCTGCCAGCAGCTAATAAAAGAGGTTGACCTTAGCCCAAAGGCCTACAACTATTACAAAGAAGCCGAAAGCAGGCAGGTTTTTTCCAAAGGCCTGTACGAGGTGCTGGTTCGTGCTGCCCACCACAACAAAGACGAAAATATAAACCACTACCCCATGGTAGAATTTTTTATACCCTACAAAACCCGCGAGCTGGAAGATGATGTGGCGCTTTACGTGTACCATACCCTGCTAACCTCCCCAAAGCTAGAGGATATGGTTTTCACCCAGCAAAATAAAATCCTGCGTCTGGCAGAAAAACTCCTGCGCCGTGGCGTAGGCGGCAGGGAAGCCGCCAGCCTATACCATCATTTATGGACGCGGCATAGGCTGCTTGGCCGCAGCGGCGAAGAATTAGCCGCCGCAGAACGCTTCTTGCAAGCCAACCTGACCGTCTTCCAAATAGAATTGCAACCCGGTTCAGAAATAAGGCATATATACATCTCCCAGCCAGAAAAACGGGGAATGACCCTTTATCAGCCCGGCGAAGGACAGCTTAAAGTATTAGTAGAAGCCGCCAGCCCAGACTTTTCTTGCATATGCCTGGACCATGGCAACAAAACCGTACTGGACGAACCACTAAAAATCCGCCGAATGGTAGAAAAAGCCGACCCAGCGCTTTTCCTATACTTCTTCCAAAAGGGAGACCGGCGCTTTTATGTACTTAGCTATTTGGCCAATTATTTCCTTAGGCAAGATAAGCCGCCAGAAACTGCAATAGATGTGTTTGAAGCCATACTTGAGGCCAAAAATTTGATTGATGCCTCTTACGCTATGCGTATTTTGGTGGCGCTGGGCAAGCTATATTACAACAGCGGCAACCTAACAAAAGCCCTAGAATGCTATAGCCAAATAGACCACCTAGACGACGAGTTTGTAGAGCAGGCTCTAAACGCCTACTTGCAAACCAATGCTTTTGACCTAGCCGCAGACCTTCTGGAAAAACGTCACCGGCATATAGGCAGCAAAACTCTTTACCAGGCTGTAATCCAACTATCGCCCCTGCCCATTAACAAAACACCCCTAGCGGTTATTGCATACCAGCTTCTGCTAGAGGGCTATCACGACCCGCAGCTGCTAGAGCTGGTGCTGGCCAGCCTAGACGCAAGCTATGCCGAGCTTTCTACCCTGTACCTGGCCATGGAGGGCTACAGCAAAGCCCCAGAGGCAATGGAGGCTTTCAGCGCACATTTATTGGAATACGCAATGTGGCTTGGCCAATGGGATACCGCCATACAAAAGGCCGCCGTGACATTGCATGGCAGCTTTGACCATAGGGAGCTTGTGGAGCGTTTTATAGACTACGCCACCTTCCAAATGCTGGCCAATAACAGCCGCCCAGAACACGACATGCTAACCCTGCTAGAAAAATGGTACTTGGAAAAAGACCCAGACAACAGCCTGCTGGCCTTTGGCATTGCCGGGGTATGCCTGGCACATGGCATTAATACATTTAACTCCGATAAAATCCTTAAAAAATCCATCACCATGCAGGAACGTGAGGGCATATTGCTACCTATTTTCAAAGAAAAACGCCCAGAGCCCGTGCCGTATATTGAAAAACATCAGCCATTTGAATACCGCAGCGCCCCTGGCAAAGATTGCAAACTATATTACCGCATAGACAATGCCATAAATTTTACCATGCTACCTATGAAATACCTTAACTACGGCATATACACCGCCAAAATACCCCTGTTTTACAACGAAGAAGTCACCTATTATTTTAGCGAAGAAATGCCATCTGGTAGCATAACCACCACAGAACTAACGGCAAAAAGCACCGTGCCTTTCCAACATGAAAGCAACGACCCTTTCTTTGCCATAAACAACGCAGTGATAAGCAGCAAAATGTTTAAAGACGACCAAACAGAAAAAACATTGTCTGGGCTGGCTAAGCATATACAGCACGCACGCAGCACGCTGTTATAGTTTCATCACGGTGGTACATGCGTAAAACTTATAGTCTCCGAAGGGGTTGCGATATGGATTTGCATCACAAAAAGATAGATTTCACAAATGACCGCGAGTATGTCCTTGAGCGACATTGCAGAATAAATTATGAATGTGATTGCCCATGGAAACGGAAAATGTCATACGATGAATACCGCGTAGAGTGGTTTGGGCCAAAAAGCCAAACAGATGGTTTTTTCAATGCGCTTATAGATAGCGCCCTCGACAGAAGGACTATAGCGGAAATTATTTATAATGAGCAAAACGAAGTTGTTGGGTATTTATGGGTTCCATTCTACGAAGACAACGAAAGCGGATTTTGCTTTGCGGATGTTCACGATATTTATATTGAGGAGGGTTTCCGCGCATTGGGGCTTGCATCAAAATTGATGGCTTATGCGGAAACAAAAGCAAAGGAAAGTGGAGCAAATGTGATCCGTTCAGGAACAGGCTGCGAAAACAAAAGCTCCCTTGGCTTACATGAAAAACTTGGGTACTATCAATATAGATACGAGTTCGAAAAAGTGCTGTATCTTCGCTTTATAGCATTATAGTGAAATAATTCGAAATCGGTCTCGCCTGTCACGGCAAAAACGCCTGGAACGCCTTATCTCGGCGTTTCAGGTGCCGCTCGGGCGAGACCGTTTCTCATTTATAGCCGCTCCACCTAAAAACATTCGCATAGAACTTGTAAATTTCCCGCAATCCTTCGTCGCTGAAAACCTTGCGCACCGCTAGTGCGCGGCGGTTTTCAGCTTCTCGCCTTGCGAAAAAT
>WQVK01000025.1 GCA_009784025.1 Defluviitaleaceae bacterium | reverse complement strand
AGCTTTTCAACAGAGCAGGGTCTACGAAAAGCATATGATTTATTATCAAAGAAAGCCGAAGAATCCAACCTTCACTTGGATTGGCACTGGACACCTTTGGCTGCGGTTGTAAAAGACAAATTCGGCGTTGCCTGGTTGTTTTGTGTCCAATAAAGATGATTGCATGCTACAAAAACGACATTTTTGAAATAGCAAAGTTCAAAAACAAAAACGCCCGGCGCATCCGGGCGTTTTTGTAGCGATCCCACATAAATCATGTCATACGCCTTGCATCAACTTCATGCTCTATCAACTCTAAAAAATAGGGATTACTTTCAGTATCCACGATAAGCTGAAAGCAAGCAACGTAACATTTCTGATATTGCTTCCCTTGAATGTTAAAATCATAACCTACGCAGCCTTTCCAGCATTTTTCGGGGTCTGAAAATTTTACACAATCGGGAGCATTTTCAATTTGGGTTACTATTGTTTGGGGTAAGCCGTTTAGTACATGGGGATACTTTTTATGATTCTTTGTATAAATGCGAATTGTCAGTTTATTCTCCCGCATGAAAAAAATCAGAATAATTCCCATTACCCCTTTTACTTTTGGCTCTGCGTATGAAAGTTGTAACCCTGTAGACTTCATGGTTTGTATTTTGGGCTTATATTTTCCCCCCAACATCTTCTCATGGACAGTTGAAACAAACTCTTTACAATCTTCGTTTACAATAGCCAGAAAATCTTCAAGCTGATATTTTGCTTTTGGCATTACACAAAACCTCCAAATCATGTATGGTCGCTCTACCTAAAAGCCCTCATATAGAAATTGTTTTCCCGCAAGCCCTATCGCTAAAACCTTGTACACCGCTAGTGTGGGGCGGCTTTCGCTCCTCGCCTTGCGAAATTCCCTGCGTTCTATGCTGGTATTTTCAGGTGGAGCAACTATAGTGTAGCATGGGTTTGTGGCAACAGCATGTCATATTTCAAACTTTCTTGAGAAAAATTTCGGAGCATTGTTTCAGCCGGTTAGCATGGTCGTTACTTGCTATTCTTTTCATTAGACTTCTTTTGAAATCACGTTTTTTGATTTCGAAAAAGTCACATTTTCAATCTTTTGCTTCTTCTGAAATCACGCTTTTTGTGATTTCAGAAGAACTCTATTAAAACAAAGTGAATGTATTGCCTTTTTTTCCGATATATTGCAGTGTAATTTGCTAAAATTAAAAAACCTATGTAGATTCTGATAAAAAGCAGCTGTTTTATGGGATTTATTTGTTTGCCGTAATATCAAAACCTGCTATTTCTATATAAAAACGGTACTATACGGTACCACAATTCAAAAAAAATGGTACCGTACGGTACCATTTTTTCGTAGGACGGCAGGCTGTCACATGCACTATTTTCCGACAAATCACGTGGCCGTAGTGAAGCAATTCGAAATCTATCTCGCCTGCCTAGGCAAAACGCCTTAAGCGCCTTATCTCGGCGTTTCAAATGCTGCTTGGGCGAAACCGTTTATCATTTATTCGCTACACATAAATCTTTCCCCAATATTCCAATCTTCGCCGCACAGCAGCTTATACACCGTCGCCCCAACATCCGCGAAGGTAGCTCTCGTACCCAAATCCGCCACTGCCGCGCCCTTGCCATATACCAACAGCGGCACATACTCGCGGGAATGGTCTGTAGATGGCTGGGTAGGGTCGCAGCCATGGTCTGCGGTTATTATCAGCAAATCATCTGGCCTTAGGGCTGCCATTATATCTGGTAGTGACTTGTCAAAGGCCTCCAGCGCCCCGCCGTAGCCCAGAGGGTCATTACGGTGGCCGTAATGCATGTCAAAATCTACCAGGTTGGTGAAGATTATCCCGGCGGCGATATCGTTTTCCAGCGCATCAATGGTGGCGGCCACGCCGTCGGCATTGTTGGTGGTGTGGTTCACATATTTAACGCCGCTATTGCAGAAAATATCCTCTATTTTCCCAATCCCCAGGGTGTATATGCCCTTTTCTTCCAGCGCGCTTAGTATCGTTGGCCCCACTGGCGGGATGGCGTAGTCCCGGCGGTTTTTTGTGCGAGTAAACGCCCCTGGGCTGCCTAAAAACGGCCGTGCAATCACCCTGCCCACCAAAAGTTCGCCAACAAGCAACTCTCTGGCTTTCTCGCAAAGGTTATACAGCTGTGGCAGCGGGATTATTTCCTCATGTGCGGCCACCTGAAACACACTATCTGCCGATGTATACACAATGGGCGCGCCAGTTTCCATATGCTGGCGGCCAAGCTTGCCCAAAATCTCTGTGCCAGATGATGGATAATTCCCCAGCCACTGGCTACCATGCCCAGCCGCAGCCAGCCATTTAGCCAGCATATCCTCCGGGAAGGCCTCGAAGGTTTTAAACGGCGGGTGCATTATAAGCCCGGCCATTTCCCAGTGGCCGCTGGTGGTGTCCTTAGCTTGGGTGGCCTCTGCCATGCGCCCGTAAGATGCAAGGGGAGCATCCACCCGCGGCAGCCGCGAGTTCTTGATATTACCAAGCCCAAGCCCCAGCAAGTTAGGGATTTCAATCCCCCCACAGGCCGCATACACATTACCCAGTGTATGCGCCCCCACATCGCTATAATCAGCCGCATCTGGCATCTCGCCAATGCCCACGCTGTCCAGCACAACTATGCAAACTCTTTTGTACATAACAAAATCTCCATTCTAATCGGGTTCTGCCCCAAAACACGCCGCTAGGCATGCGGATTGTTTATTTCTTCAAAAATCCATTCATCAGAATCACCACTATATTAAACAATCCAAGAAAACCAAACAAGGGGTACACAAAAATTATTATATTAGAAAACCCAATATGCGCCGCCAGCACCCCAAGAACACAAAGCACAGCCGCAGCAGGCATCCGCCGCGAAAACCCGCGAGACTTCAGCCATTCTAGCACAGCAAAGGCATTGCAAGCCGCCGTAGTCACCAGCGCCGCCACCAGCACAGATATGTACAACACTCGAAACCACCGCCCATACCCAAAAACGATATACAAAAACGGAATCTCCAGGTCTATAACATTGCTATAGTAAAGGAAAAGCGGCAAAGCCATAGCCAACCCAAGGATAGTAATAACCCCACCCCCCAAAAGCCCGCCAACCATGCCATCCTTCTTGGTTTTAGCCAAGCTACCGGCAGCAGTGAGCACCGGCACGCCAGTAACCAAATTATAGGAGGCATACAAAACCGCCGAAAGCAGCCAAAGCAGCCCAAACCCACCACCTGCCGCCATCAAAAAAGTAGGCGTAGTGTAAGAGAAAAATGCCACAAGCCCCACCACAATCCCGCCAGCCAAAATAAACGGCGCGACAACCAAATTAACCTTAACAATCCCATCCAGCCCAAAGCAAAGCACCAAAAACACCACAAGCCCAACAATTAAAGCCCCTACAGAAAACCCAGCCCCAAAAGCCTCGTATCCTGTAGCCCCCGCCCCGGCCAACATAGCCACAAACAAGCAAAACAAAAACCCAGCCACAAGCCCTTCCATAATAGGCCCAAGCTTAGCCCCAAGCATATGCCGCATCAGTCCGCTATACCCCTCAATGCCTTCCCGCAAGCAAATGCGCAGCACCGCCCAGCCCACAAGCCCAAACAGCAGGCCCGCCACGATAATCCCAACCAGCCCAACTCGCCCAAACCTAACAAAATACTGTATCAGTTCCTGCCCAGAAGCAAACCCCGCCCCCAAAAAAACCGACCCATAAACCGCAGCAACCTTAATTCCATTAGATAACCTCATACCCAGCACTCCCGTTTTTGATAAATGTATGCTTGTGTGTGTGGGTTTTAGTACAAAACCGCCAAAGCCTTCGCCCTGCGTGCGGCAACGCTCCATTTCAAAGGAAGAGCCCGACCTCAGGGGGAATGAGATCGGGCTTTGAGGGGGGATATTTAGTTGTTCCCTGAACGTGAGTTCAAGGTCACAATAATAATTTTTGCCATTTTTACATGGAATATACAATCCCACAAAAAAAATTTCAAACAACAAAAAAGGGAAGCGATATGTATAGTGAGATAATTCGAAATCGGTCTCGCCTTTCGCGGCAAAAACGCCTGAAACGCCTTATCTCGGCGTTTCAGGTGCCGCTCTGGCGAGACCGTTTCTCATTTATTTCACTATAATTGCTATAATCGCTTCCCCAAAGGAATCCAAAAAATTAAAATTTCTGCCCCGCTTTTTCAAATATAACCGAAAGAAACCTGGCGACAGGTCATGCCGAGTCTGCGAAGCGAACCTTATGAAATACGGATGGAGATGTAGTCAACGGTCTTATCCCCCAAACGCCTGCGATAAATCTCCAATTATATCGTCTATATGCTCTGTTCCTATAGACAGGCGTATTGTGCCGGGGGAGATGCCGCTGGCGGCTAGTTCCGCTTCGTTCATTTGGGAATGTGTGGTGGACGCCGGGTGGATAACTAAGGATTTCACGTCGGCCACATTAGCCAGCAGTGAGAACAGTTGCAATTTGTCTATAAACGCACGGGCGGCCTCTGCGCCGCCTTTTATTTCGAAGGTAAAAATGCTTCCGCCACCATTCGGGAAGTATTTTTTGTACAGCGCGTTGTGGGGGTGCTGGGCTTGGGATGGGTGGTTTACGGCCGCCACTTGTTGGTGCTTGGCTAGGAAGTCTACTACTTTCAGCGCGTTTTCCACATGGCGCTCCACTCGCAGTGATAACGTTTCCAGTCCTTGCAGGAACAGGAACGAATGGAATGGCGAAATAGTCGCGCCAATATCCCGCATTAATGTGGTGCGTACCTTTATAATATAGGCCAGCTTGCCGGCAACATCGCAAAAAACAGCGCCATGGTAGCTTGGGTTAGGCTGAGACAGCCCCGGAAATTTATCATTGGCCGCCCAATTGAAATTGCCTGCGTCCACTATCACGCCGCCAATGGATGTGCCATGCCCGCCAATAAACTTTGTGGCAGAATGCACAACAATATCTGCGCCGTATTCAATAGGCCGAAGCAAATACGGCGTGGCAAAGGTATTGTCCACAATCAACGGCAGCCCATGTTTGTGGGCAACCTTGGCAATGGCCTCGATATCCACAATGGTAGAATTTGGGTTGCCTATACTTTCAATAAAAAACGCCTTCGTGTTTGGCCGCACTGCCGCATCAAAAGCCGCCGCGCTGCCATCCACGAAAGTAGTCTCAATCCCGCTTTCGGGCAATGTGTTGGCAAACAAATTGTACGTGCCACCATAAATACATTGGTCAGACACAATATGGTCGCCCGTGCCAGCAATATTCCTAATGGCATAATAAGTGGCCGCAGAACCCGAAGAAGTAGCCAGCGCCGCCGCGCCGCCCTCCAGCGCAGCCATCCGCTGCTCGAAAACATCGCTGGTGGGGTTCATAAGCCTAGTATAAATATTCCCCGGTTCGGAAAGCGCAAACCGCCCCGCTGCCTGGGCAGAATCCTTAAATACATACGAAGTTGTCTGGTAAATGGGCACAGCCCTGGCGCCTGTTGCCGAATCCGGCTGTTCCTGCCCTGCATGAAGCTGTAATGTTTCAAACCTGTACTCTTTGCTCATTAATATCCCTGCTTCCATTATAAATTTTCACACTAAAATAGCATAAATTAGACGATGTGGCAAGAAAAATTATAACCGTAAGAGGCTTTGCCGGTCACATCTCCAAATCCAAAATTTTTATAGTAGCGTTCTTCTGAAATTGCAAAAAACGCAATTTCAGAAGAATCAAAAGATTGAAAATGTAACTTTTCCAAAATCCCCTACGGGAATTTCGGAAGAAGTCTAGTGAGATAATTCAAAATCAGTCTCGTCTGTCGCGACAAAAACACCTGAAACGTCTTATTTCGGCGCTTCAGGTGTCGCTTGGGTGGAACCGTTTCTCATTTATTTCGCTATTGCTGTAACTTTACCCCTCCAATAACTCCACGCAAAGCTCTGCATTCCTGCCCGCCAGCGCCTTTAGCTTGTTGCTGGCCTCAAATATCTGGGCAGACACTTTATCCATGTTCTCGTGGATTTCATCGGAAAATGCCATCAGCCTATCTGCGTCAATTTCTTCTACTGGCATATGCCATGGCTGGTCCATGCTTTCCATAAATTCGCGAATTTTAGAGCTGTACACCAGTCCAATGGCTGGCACGCCTTTCTCCATAGCGTGGATTAAGCCATGCAGGCGCATACATATTGCGAAAGAGGCCAGCCCAAGTACGCTGCGGCCCAGATTGTAGTCGTTGGGGGCAGGAGTTAGCAGGATAGCGTCGTTTTTCATTAGCGAGATTACCTGGCGGGCTATTTTGCTGTCTTTTTCTGGCTGCATGGGTACGAACACAGCCTGGTAGCCGTGTTTTTCTATTAGATAATCGCAGGTTTTTGCTATTTTGGCTTCAAGCTCTGGCGGGTTTTGTGCCCAAGGGCGTAACGCCACACAAAAGAATTTGCCGTGTATGCCAAAGTTTTTCAGTATATCTGCACCGGCGGCCACTGGCGGCAGCGCGAAAACAGCATCTGCCGTTACCACGGTTTTGGGGCGGGTTACACCAATTTCTTTCAGCACTTCTAGCGAGCCGCTTTCCCGGAGAGTGATTAGGTCAACTTTGTTTAGGCTGCGGCGCACCCGGCCATAGTTGCTGCGGCGGTTAACCGGGCCTATACCGTTGGCGTAAATCATGTTTTTCACACCCAAAAAATGGGCGGTGTTTATCACCCAAAGGTAGTAAATTAGCGAGCGGGTGCTGGTTTCGTCCTGGATTAAGTTGCCGCCGCCAGACACCAGTAAATCTGCTTTGCGCAACGCGAAAAACACCGCCGGCAGGTTAAAGCGGTAAACCGCATCCACCCCAAATTCTGCCCGGGTTTCTTTTGGCTTTAGCGATAGCACGGTGATTTTCAACCCCGGGCGCAATGCGCGCAGGTTTTGTATTATGGAATCCAATAGATTATCGTCGCCGCTGTTATTGTTGCCGTAATAACCAGATATCACGATGTTTTTTGCATCTGCCAGCACATCGTCGTACACGGATAGGGCGTCTTTGGCCATGCGCTCTAGTGAGTAGTGGTTGATTATAATTTGGCGGTTGTACTTGCCTAGGGCGGCCAGTTCTGCTTTTGGTAAGCTAAGAAGCTGGGAGAGGTCGCGCTGGAGCATATCCTTGGTTGTGATCTCATGGCCGCGGCAGGTGAAATTATTTTCTTGCGCTACGGGCAGCAGGCTTTCTTCAAAAATACCCAAATATCCCTGATGCCCCGCCAAAATCACCGGAGTTTCTGCGCTCATGGCCTCCATGGCCGCACGGCTTACCCCCACAAAAATATCCGCAAATTGCATAAACTTTACAATATCCGTGCGCCTGCCAACCATATGAATAAACTTGCGCCCCGCAGCGGCATTGGCCTCGTTTACCTTCTTTTCGATAGTATTGGATTCTTCGCCGCCGCCCACTATTATTATATCTATATCGCTGGGCAGATTTTTGGCAATTTCTATCAGGATATACACAGGCAGGCTGTTTTCGGTATCTAGACGGCTTACGCTTACTATTTTACAGGTACTGGGGTCAAGCTTTAACTCGGCCAGAAGCTCTTGCGTGGCACCCATTTCAGTTGGTGCCAAATTGGCACCAACTGAAAAATTTGCGCCCATGTTTTCATCCAGCGGTAAGGCATTCACATGGGATTGCCCACCCAAAGATGGCGAAAATTTGATAGTATCTATACCGTTTACGGTTATGGATATGTTTTTTTCGTCCACTTTGTAGTTCTTTAGCAGATAATCTTTTATATCCTGGGATACAGACAGCACGCGGTCACCCCAGTTGCTTAGCTTATTGAAGGGGAAAGCCACAGAAAAAGTATAATGCGCAGAGGTAACAAGCTTAAATTTTAGGCGCTTTTGCAACATCCCGCAAATGAAGGCCGGGATACGAGCATGGGCATGTACCAGCTTTATATCATTTTCCAGAATAATTTTTTTCAGCGCGCGATAGCTAGAGAATACGTTAATAAGCTGCTTATTATGCAGCGGTACTTGATAATGCTTTATTCCGCAGGCCTCAAGCTCTTTTTCGTATACACCACCGTTACTTACCACATGAACATCCACACCCATCTGCTTTAGAGTCTTGCTTAGCTCTAGCACATGGGTTTCTGCGCCGCCAATTTCTAGGCCCATTAGGGTCATAAGTACCTTGTGCATAATTGCCTCCATCTAAATGGGGCGCTGCCCCAAACCCCGCCGCTTCCGCTGGGCGAAGCCCAGCTCTGCTTCCTCACTTCGTTACGGGTGCATGCGGTGCATGCAAATAGTTTATGGTTTGTTCGAATAGGGTAAATGGGGCGCTGCCCCAAACCCCGCCGCTTCCGCTGGGCGAAGCCCTGCTCTGCTTCATCACTTCGTTGCGGGTACATGCAAATAGTTAATAGTTTTTTGCACCTAATTTATATTTTCGCTTCTGTGAATCCTTCCCCTAGCACCTCGCGTACATCTGCCACTATCACGAAGGCTCGTTCGTCTAGGGAATGCACAAGCTGCTTCAGCTCTACCAGTTCCTTAGCAGAAACCACACACATTAGCATGGGCTGGTTATTCTTGGTGAACATGCCACGGCTGGTGATTTCTGTTGCGCCCCGGTTCATTTCTGTCAAAATTTTATCTGCAATAATGTCATTTTCCTTAGAAATAATAAACGCAGCCTTGGCGAAGGAAAGCCCTTCCAGCACCGTATCCGCCACTTTAGACGAAACAAAAACAGCAATAACCGCGTACATGGCGGCAATGGGCCCAAACACCAAAAGCCCGGTTAAAATAATACACGAATCCACAACAAACAAAATCTTAGCAGCAGAATGATGCTTAAACGCCCAGCGCTGCAAAATAGCCGCAATAAGCGTGCTGCCCCCGGTAGTGGCCTTAGCCCTAAACACCAACGCAATACCAATCCCAGCAATGACCCCGCCATACAGCGCAGAAAGCATCATATCCCCAGGCATAGGCCGCACAAAATCCCATACATAAAAGGCCACAGTCATAACCCCATAGCCATACAAAGAACGCACAAAATAAGTCCTGTCCATAATCCTATAACCAATCACAAACAGCGGGATATTAAGCACCAAGTTGGTAAGCCAAATAGGAATAGGAAAACGAAACCCAGCCGCCTCGGTATAATCCATAATAATAATCCCCAGTCCAGAAATCCCCCCAGTAACCAAATTCTGCGGCGAAAAAAACAAAATAACCGCAAAGGAAAGCATACAGCAGCCAAGTGTAATAAAAAGATAATCAATGAATACGCTTTTTTTCATGTGAAATCTCCTTTATGGTTAGAACCGCAGGGGCTTTGCCCCCACACCCCCACTTCTTTTTTAAAAAAAAGAAGCAAAAAACTTTAAAATTTGGTGGAGAGGCTTTGCTTTAATAAGTTGAAAAGGGTGGTTAAATTATACAACTCGCAATTCCCCACGCCCATCTCACAAAAGTTCAACTTTTTTGATAAAACTTTTTTCAAAAAAGTTTTTGGAGGTGTTGGAGGCAAAGCCTCTGACGGTTTTATCTTTCAAACAACACAGCCCACATAAACCGCGGGATATCCAGCATTCGCATGAAGCGGCTGGGGGTTTTATATAGGCGATGTAGCCATTCTAGGCCTATTTTCCTTAGGAAGGCTGGGGCTAGTTCTGCTTGGCCGCTCATTATGTCTATTGTACCGCCTAGAGATAGGGTTAGGCGGGCGTCTATGTGGTGGGTTGTGGCCCATATTTCTGCCCGGGGCATACCCATGCATACTAGCAGAATGTCTGGGGATAGGGCGTTTATTTCGGTTATGATTTCCGCTTCTTCGGGGGAGTTTAGTTGGAAATGGCCGTGATATGTGCCTATCACGCGCAAGCCGGGGAAGCGTGCTTCCATGTTGGCTTTGGCTAGTTCTGGCACGCCAGGCTTGCCACCCAGGAAATAAGCCGTGTAATTTTTGTTTTTGTCGCTTAGCCGCTGGAAAAGGGCGTAAATTGTATCTACGCCGCGAACGCGTTCTGGCAAGGGCAAGCATTTTAGCCTGGCCGCCAGTAGTATGCCTATGCCATCTGCCAGACGCAGGTCTGCTTTAAGTAGAGCCTGGGCAAAGTTTTTGTTACGCCTGGCCTGCATTACCCCTTCTGGATTGGGGGTTACTATTATGTGGTTTTGGTTGGTTTCTAGCCATTGTTCTAGCTGGGTTAGGGTTTGCTCTACGGTTAGGGGGTTAAAGGGTATGCCTAGGATATTAGCCATTTTAGCGCGCCTCCGGCAGGTCTGGCACTGTGCCGTGATATATCCATTGCTGGAAAAATGTTTGCAAGCTTTCGCCGTGGGTTTCTTCTGCTATTCGTATAAAATCCTGGACAGTGGCAATGCCGAAGGAAAACTCATGGTAATATCTGTTAACCAGCGCCCAGAAGGCCTCTTCGCCCATTTGGCGGTAGAGGCTGTACACCATTAACATGGCCTTGCGGCCTTGGGCGTAGGCGTAATGGGTGCGGTTTGTATACGCGCCCAGGCCAACATTAAGGTAGAGGTCGCGGCGCTGGTATATGGATTCCCATTCGCGCTCCATACGGCCCCGTAGGCTTTCCACAGAATCGTAGAAAATGCCTGCCTGTACAAACCTGGTAAGCCCCTCGTCTAGCCATGGCTCGGCCACCCGGTTTGTGCCAACCACGCTGGCAAACCATTGGTCCCCTAAGCCATGGGCCATCCACCATAAATGACCTTGGGCAAAATGCCGGGTATCCACGAAAACCGCCTGGGAAAAAGCAGCCATATCCCCAATTAAATCTACCTCGATAATGCTAACACGGCCATAGGGATAATTGCCCACATTTTCCTCAAAGAATTCCATACTGCGGCGCGCCACATCTAGGATATGCTCCACCCGCAGGTTGTCTGAATAATAGTACAGCAAAATACTAACGCCGCTGTCTGTATAAATGGTTTCACGGATGAAATACGGCGAGATTGCAAAGGCGAAATCCCGCACCATATGGGCGATAAAATGCGTTATTCTGGTATCTGTGTCTTCGATAACTTCCTCTGTGGCAAGGCCTGTGCCCGCCACGATATAACGTAACGGCGTTACCACCGTCACCTGATAGTTGGCAGTTTCCAGGAAAAAAGGCTCGCCCGCTGGATAGTAGGCATCTGTATGCCAGCCATCTTGCCCATGCACCGCCAGCACAGGCACAAACATGCCAAACCACATGCTGTGGGCGTTGCCTCCGGTACGATGCGCCAGATTAGGTACATAGGCATTGTACTGCAAAAGCAGCTGCACTGTTTGCCCCGGGGCAATAGGTTCGCTGGGTAACAGGGTTAACACCGTGCCATCCAGCACAAAATCCAGTGATTCGTTGTTTATAGACGCATAATGCACATCCATATACCCGAAACCCCGCTCCCAATCCCGGCGGGACAGCCGCCATTCTTGGTCGCTAAAGTAGGGCCGGGGATAATGCTCTTCTGTGAAGGCATTAAAAAACACACGCAGGACAATATCCTCCAGGGGAATTCCGGCGCGGTTGGTAAAATTTATTCTGGAGATGCCTTGCACTGTGCGTGTTTCGGTGTCAATTTCTAGGGTGATAATATAATCATTGTGAGGCGGCAGGTCCATGAGTTCTACAGCCGCCACAGGGGCTTCATCCACGGCTGCGCCACCTGTTTCCTGGGCGGCATTGTAAGGGGCTTCGGCCGCATATTCATCCATGGGAGAATCCTCAACCGAGCCTCCGTTACCACAGGCCACAAAAGCAAGTAAAATCAGCACTGGCAAATATTTTAACATGGGTACAATGTACCTTTCTGTATTTCTTAGAATAAGTCTGTTATATTATAGCAGTAAGATAGGGAAAAGGGAATAAGGGCAGAGGTTGGAAGTTAGATTTTGCCGCCCAAAATCCACTCTCTATAGCGGCACAAATAAATTGTTGTAAAAAAGCAAAAGAAAAAATTATAAAAACGTGATTATTGGCGGGTTTTGTAATTTTCTAAAGCTCAAAACACGATAAAAATGGTACCATACGATACCATAATCATGAAAAAATGGTACCGTATGGTACCATAATTGCAAAAATTATCTTGTGTAAGGAGAATATTCCATGAAAAAAATATTACTTACCGGCGGCGGCACTGCCGGGCATGTTATCCCAAATTTGGCGCTGCTGCCTGGGCTTAGGGCTAATGGCTTCGAGGTTTTTTACGTAGGTAGCCATGATGGGATAGAGCGTGGGCTGGCAGAAGCCGCCGGGTTACCCTATTTTGGGATAGCCTCTGGCAAGCTGCGGCGGTATGCTAATTTAAAGAATGTGACGGATATTTTCCGGGTGATGAAGGGTTTTGCAGATGCGGCTTCGGTTATCCGCAAGGTGAGGCCGGATGTGATTTTCTCTAAGGGCGGGTTTGTTACTGTGCCGGTGGTGGCGGCGGGGCGGACGCTGCGGGTGAAGGCCCTGCTGCATGAATCTGATATCACGCCGGGGCTGGCAAATAGGCTATCTGCGCCTTTTGCCACGAAAATATGCTGCAGTTTCCCCGAAACTTTAAAGCATTTGCCAGCGGGCAAGGGAGTTTTTACCGGCACACCAATCCGGCAGAGTTTGTTTGAGGGGAATAGAACGCGCGGGCTTGGGTTGGCGGGTTTTATGGGCCAAAAACCAGTGCTGCTGGTTACTGGAGGCAGCCAGGGTGCGGCGGCAATAAATGCCTGCCTGCGGGAGGCCCTGCCCCAGCTTTTGCAGCAATTTGACGTGATTCATTTATGCGGCAGGGGTAATTTATCAGGCATAGAAGCCGTCGGATACGCAGAATTTGAATACCTAAACGACGAAATGCCAGATGTTTTTGCCGCAGCCGATATCGTGCTTTCCCGCGCGGGAGCGAACACCGTCTTTGAGCTTGTGGCGCTTAAAAAGCCGCATCTGCTGGTGCCGCTGTCTAAAGGCGCAAGCCGTGGTGACCAAATTTTGAACGCAAACTCCACAAAAAAACAGGGGTTCTCCATGCTGCTACCAGAAGAAGAAATGACCGCAACCCGATTGCAAAGCGACCTGCAAATGCTTTATAATAGCCGCGACAGTTTCGCCAAAAAAATGCTAGAGAACAAAAATTCCGACAGCACCCAGCAAATAATAAGGGAAATTTTGGCTGTAACAGAACTGTAACGTATGCACCGAACGGATAGGGTATAATACCCAGGGCAACGGATTATCCGGCCACGAGATGTACGATAATATACACGAATATTCCTACGGAGCCGCTCCCTACAGGGGCCCGCTAGGGGAGGTTTTTTTGATGGTGCAGTATTTACTTGCTTTTGCTGTTGTTTTTTTTATTTCGCTAGCGCTTATGCCCTTTGTTGCTAGGTTGGCACATAGATTTGATTTTACAGATAAACCTACGGAACGTAAGAAACACAATTTGCCCATACCACTAACTGGTGGGCTAGTTATGTTTGTTGCGTTTTCTGTGGGTTTTTTTATGTTTGCTATAGGGTTTGATACTTCGCTGCTGTTTATTTTTGGTGGCGCGGCTATGATTGTGCTTGTTGGGCTGGTGGATGATTACTCTAAAACTAAAGAGCGAGAGTTCCCGGTTTGGCCTAGGCTGCTGGTGCATTTTGCGGCGGCGGCGGTTGCCTTTGCGGGGAATGTCCGTTTTACTGGGTTTTTCAACTTTTTCACGGGATATTATATATATTTGCCAGTTGGGTTGCAGTTTGCGCTAACAGTGCTTTGGATAATGGGGCTTGTTACGGTGTTCAATTTTATGGACGGGTTGGACGGGCTTAGCGGGCTGCTGGCGCTGGTGGCGGGGTCTACGTTTTTTATTGTGGCAATTTATATGAACCAACCAGAATCTGCGTTTTTGTCTCTTATTTTGGTGGCGGCAATTTGCGGGTTCTTGCGGTTTAATTTGCCCCCGGCCAAGGTGTATATGGGGGACAGCGGGGCTTATTTGCTTGGGTACATGCTGGCGGCAATTTCTTTGCAGGGGGCGTTTAAGCAGGCCACGGTGGTTAGCTTGGCCATACCAATGCTGGCCATGGGCGTACCTATTTTTGATGGGGTACTGGTGGTTGTGCGGCGCTTGCTGGCGCGAAAACCCGCCCATGTTGCAGATTCTACAAATATAACCCATCTCCATTTTCGCTTGATGAAAAGCGGCATGAAACCCGGGCGGGCAGTGGCTATAATTTTCTTGCTAAGCCTGTGCTTGAATGTGGCTTCTGTTATATTGATGTTAATGTTTTAATTCACAAGGAGGAGTTCTTATGGAAAACAACCCACTACTTATGGCGCAGAAGCAGGTAAAAACCGCTTGCGACCAACTAGGTATGCCAGATTCGGTATACGAGCTTTTAAAAAACCCCCAACGTGTGCTAGAGGTGTCTATCCCGGTGCGGATGGACGACGGCAGCACAAAGGTTTTTACCGGCTACCGAGCGCAGCATAACGACGCCGTTGGCCCAACCAAGGGCGGCATCCGCTTCCACCCAGGCGTAACCCGGGAAGAAGTAATGGCTTTGTCTGTTTGGATGACATTTAAATGCTCGGTAACAGGCCTGCCATACGGCGGCGGCAAAGGTGGCATTACTGTGGACCCGGCCACGCTTTCCCAAGGCGAGCTAGAACGGCTAGCCCGTGGCTACATGCAAGGCGTATACAAGCTAATTGGCGAAAAAGTGGATATCCCCGCCCCAGATGTGGGCACAAACGGGCAGATAATGGCCTGGATGGTGGATGAATACAATAAGCTTGTTGGCCACAGCGCAGTTGGCGTGCTTACTGGCAAGCCCGTAAGTTGGGGCGGTTCTAAGGGCCGTGAAGCCGCAACAGGCCTGGGCGTAACCTTTACGGTGCGCGAGGCGTTTAAGAAGCTTGGCATATCCATGAATGGCGCAACCATTGCCATACAAGGCTTTGGCAATGTGGGCAGCTTTGCGGCGCATCATTGTGATGACCTTGGCGCGAAGATTGTGGCTATTGCAGAATGGGATTGCACAATATACGACCCTGCCGGCTTTGATGTGGCAGCGCTAAAAGCCCATATGGCAGCCCATAAATCCCTAAAAAACTTCCCAGGTGCACAGGCCATAACCGCCGCCGAATTTTGGGCGCTGGAAGTTGACGCGCTTATACCAGCGGCTTTGGAAAATGCCGTGGATGCAGGCATAGCCAAGACAATACGTGCCAAGCTAGTAGCCGAAGCCGCCAACGGCCCGCTAACCCTAGAGGCCGACGAAGTACTGGACAACAACGGCGTGCTGGTTGCCCCAGATATCCTGGCAAATGCAGGCGGCGTGACAGTATCCTATTTTGAATGGGTGCAAAACCTATACGGCTACTACTGGGATGCAGCGGAAGTTCACGAAAAGGCTGAAAAGGCAATGGTGAACGCTTTCGACGCGGTGTATGCTGTAAAGGATGAGTATAATGTGTCGCTGCGCACGGCTGCATATATGTATTCTATCAAGCGCATAGCCGAGATAATGAAACTGCGCGGCTGGTACTAAGAAGAATAAACCGCTAAGCATCGTTCAGCATTATGTTCTTTTAAAGGCATAATGCTATGGCGATAGTTTAGCGGTTTTTTTACATGTGCAACAGGGTTTGAAGTTATGTTGAAGGATATACCGCCAATCCTTTCCTCAGAATTATTGAAAACAATGTGAGGAATTGGCACGGCGATGTAATTATATTGGCTGATACAAATTTCCCAGCGGCTAATTGCGCCAAGCGGCTTGTGCACATGGATGGGGCAGACATTAAAGGATAAATATGTGGATAACCTCGTTTCTATCATGAAACCAGAGCCGCAAGATTCTGCGCCTGGTATTTGGAGTGACTTTGCAGAAATAGTTGCTAAGCATGACAAAGGCAAAGCGTTTTCTAGGTTTAAGGCAAATAGAACGCATGCCGTACAAACTGGTAGTACAACGCATTATGCAAATATATGCCTACAAAAGGCGTGTTATAAAAGTAGAGGAGCTTGTCAAATATGACATTTCACCGAATGCACCCCGCAGACCAAATTGTAACCATAATGAACCGCATATACGAAAACTGCCTAACAACCACAACTGGCGGTAACATTTCGGTTATGGACGGCCATGGCGATATCTGGATAACCCCCAGCGGCGTAGATAAGGGCAGCCTAACCCGCCGTGATATTTGCCAGGTGAAGCCAAATGGAACAGTGGTGGGCCTACATAAACCGTCTATGGAGCTGCCATTTCATGCCTCGGTGTTCAAAAAGCGGCCAGACATTAAGGCGGTACTGCATGCCCACCCGCCAATGATGGTTGCGTTTTCTGTGGTGCGACAGCTTCCGGAGCTTCGCATGGTGGCTAATATTCATGAGATTTGCGGTAATATTTCAATAGCGGCATATGCGACCCCTGGCTCGGCTAAGCTTGGAGAAATCATTTCTGCCGAGTTTGAAAAAGGTTTTGATATTATTATGCTGGAGAACCACGGCATAGTGGCTGGTGGTTGCAATGTGTTTGAATGTTTCAAAAAATTTGAAACCCTTGAGACAGCCGCAAAAATTCATATAAATGCAAGCAAACTTGGCACAACAAAAACCACCACTAGCCATGAGCCTGCGTTGCCAGCAACATATGAACTAAAAGATTTTACAAAAACCAACCACAGCACAGAAGAATGTGACGCCAGATGCGAGATAATTAGCCTGATAAAGCGCTCGTATAGGCAGGGGCTATTTGGAAGCACCCATGGCGTGTTTTCTGTAAAGCTAACAGATGGCAGCTTTTTGATAACCCCACATTGCACGGACCGGGCATATTTAACAGAAGATGACCTTGTTCATATAAAAGGCGGCATGAAGGAGCATGGGAAAATACCATCACGTTCTGCGAGGCTACATATGCTTATTTACGAGAAAAACCCTGGTGCCGGGGCAATTGTTGCTGCCGCGCCGCCTGGCGCAATGGCATTTGCAGTTACAGATACGGTTTTTGACCCGCGTACTATTCCAGAAAGTTATATGGTGCTACGTGATATTAAAAAGGTTGGATTTTCAGATTTGGGTAAGGTGGCAGAGATGTTTTCTGCACGAACGCCCGTGCTTATTTGCGAGAACACCCAAATAATAGCTACTGGACAATCGCCGATAAACGCTTTCGACAGGCTGGAAGTATGCGAAGCAACGGCTAAAGCCATAATTGCTGCAAAGGATATCGGTGCAATGGTGCATATGTCTGAATCGGCGATAAGGAATATAGATTTGGCATTTAACTTAGAGTAATGTATCACAGCATGGGAAATGCAATTTAGCCCTATTGCCGCATGATATTGCGGTATGGCAATTACTATAAACAACCAGAACGTTACCTGCAAATGGTACAAATACTACACTTAATTCTTTTACTAAGAGAAACAATATTAACAAGAATTGATTTTTGCTTATGAATCAGGTTATAATAAAGAGGACAACTGAATAACAAAGGCAATGAAGAGAAGAGTAATCTGTCGCACTTTTACAGAGAACCCAGTAGCTGAGAATGGGCAAAGTTATGTGACAGCCGAACATGGTCTTGGAGCTGCGTACCGAAGGATATTTCCCAAGGCTACGACGGGTGCGCCCGTAATTGCGCTATGCTATCGGCAGACATTTTTCTGCTCGTAGCAGATGAGGTTCGCATCGTGAGGTGTGGATAAATTTGGGGTGGTATCACGAAGCTAATTGCTCTCGTCCCCGAAAACAATGTTTTTTGTTTTCGGAGAGGAGGGCATTTTTAGTTTCCATTTTATCAAAACACAATTGAACCGGAAGGAGTGTCCACATGAAAATTTTGATAGGAAGTGCATGGCCATATGCGAATGGCTCGTTGCATATTGGGCATCTTGCTGCATTATTGCCAGCAGATGTAATTGCTCGGTATTATCGGGCAAAAGGTGATGACGTTTATTTGGTTTCGGGTAGCGATTGCCATGGTACACCCGTTGCAATCAGAGCAAAGCAAGAAAATAAATTGCCAAAAGAAATAAGCGATTTTTATCATGAAGAATTTTGTGAATGTTTTAATAAACTCGGTTTTAGTTATGACCATTATGGAAAAACATCATCAGATGAGCACATATCATTTGTACAGGAATTTCACAAAGCAATGTATGCAGGTGACTATGTTTATGAACAAGAATCACCACAAGCGTTTTGTAAAAACTGCAATACCGCACTTGCAGACCGATTCGTAATTGGGAAGTGTCCCGATTGTAAAGAACAGGCTCGTGGAGACCAATGTGATGCTTGTGGTAGTGTATTAGACCCCGAAAATCTTTTAGAGCCGTTATGCTCCATATGTAAAAGTTCGCCACAATTCCGCCCAACACGGCATTTGTTTATCGCCACATCTAAATTGGAAAACGAGCTTGTGAATTTTCTTAACTCTCATCCACATTGGCGAAAAAATGCCATTGCATTCACACAGCGTTATATTGATGAGGGTTTGCGTGACCGTGCCATTACAAGGGGCATTGATTGGGGCATAGATGTGCCAAAGGAAGGATATACCGACAAAAAAATTTATGTTTGGGCAGAAGCTGTTTTGGGTTACTTGTCTATGGGCGAAGTTGTTGCCAAACAGCGTGGAGAAGATGATATTTGGGGTGATGACAGTCGGCATTACTACGTCCACGGCAAAGATAATATTCCGTTTCATACAATTATATTGCCGTCACTCATGTTGGCTCATGGCGGAAAATGGCGATTGCCAGATGATATAATTTCCAGTGAGTATTTGACGCTCGAAGGACGTAGGATTTCAACAAGCCACAACTGGGCGATTTGGGTAAAGGATATTATAGATAGGTACAATCCCGATTCCATTCGATATTTTTTGCTGGCAAGCGGGCCAGAGAAGCGTGACACGGATTTTACTTGGCGAGAATTTGTTAACAGCCATAATGGTGAACTACTTGGTGCTTATGGTAATTTCATAAACCGCACATTATCATTTATCTACAAATATTATGATGCGATTGTGCCTGACGGTCAGTTGACTGCGGAAATTGAAACGAAGTCGCTTGAACAATTCCATGCCGTTAGTAATCTTATTGAAA
Organism: Defluviitaleaceae bacterium; assembly: GCA_009784025.1. Taxonomy (GTDB): domain Bacteria; phylum Bacillota; class Clostridia; order Lachnospirales; family WQUN01; genus WQVK01. The sequence goes on along the minus strand of WQVK01000025.1, from coordinate 18,484 downwards.
GTGGAAATCTAAGGGAAGCGATTGATTTCATATTTGAGTTTGTTCGCTTTGGAAATAAATATTTTGATAGTGAACAACCTTGGATAACACGAAATACAGATGCTAAGGCTTGTGCAAACACCATCTATAATTGTGCTCAAATAATTGCTAATCTTGCAGTTTTGCTTGAACCGTTTTTGCCGTTTTCATCGTTAAAAGTTAAAGCATGGTTGGCAATAACCGATGGATGGTTAGCAAAAAATGTGCCTGCTGGTTTCGTGATTCCTGAACCTCAAATATTATTTGAACGCTTGGACAAAAAAATTGTTGATGAGGAATTACAGCGACTCCAACAGCAGTAACATTATTCCCAAATAGCGCAGGAAATTTACAAGTTCTGTGTGAGTGTTTTTTAATTGTAATGGCTACACATCTTATGTTGCACCGCCTTGTTAGCACAAAACAAAAAACACAGAGGCTATGCGTATAGCAACGCATAGTCTCTGTGTTCCAAAAATAAAAATGTTAAAGTTTTTTTGCTTCTTTTTTTCAAAAAAAGAAGTGGAGGTGCCGGAGGCGAAGCCTCTGGCGGTTTTTATTGTAGTTCCGCATTCTCTACCAAGTAGTTTATTATAGTCTGCGATAAGGTTACTTTTTTCAGGAATGGCAGGCCGTACATTTCTTCAAAAACAGAGTAGTCTGCCATGCCCATAACGTTTACGAAGAAGTTGTCTACATCTTCTCTGTCTACTGTAATGTTTGCGGCTTCTGCTACGGCTTGGATAACTAGATAGAAATGGGCTTGTTCCATTATTTCTTCCATATGCATTTCTATTAGCTCTTCTTCGGATTCAACACCGATGAAGGTTTCGAGGAAATCTTCAAATTCTACGCCCCAGTTTTCGGCCTCTATTTTGAAGTTGGCCAGCATGGAATTTATGTGGAATTCTATGATGGATTCTGGGATAGAGTTGACAACTACTTCGGTTAGCAGGAAGTTTTCTACAAATTGTGGCACGCCTTCGCCGCCAAGTTCTTCGCGGATACCTTCTTCCATTTCCGCAACAGTTGACCAGCCGAAGAACATTTGCAAATTCTCTACAACAAAGGCATCTGTTATTTCTGGTATTTCTGCTTCTACAATGTGGATGATAGTGGTAACAAACAGGGCTTCTGCGCCTTCTAGGCTAGGCTCGTGATATACATCTGGGAAGGTTACTTCCACGTTAACCACATCCCCTGGCATCGCGCCAACTAGCTGGTACAGGAAATCGTCTATAAACTGGGTAACGCCAATGGTTACTTCCATGCCCATGCCTTCGGTGTTGCCGCCTTCAAACTCTACGCCGTCTACGCTGCCCACGAAGTCGATTATAACTCTGTCGCCAACGGCTACTGGACGGTCCATTATAACGGATTCACCTGCGAAGATGCTGGCTAGGTTGTCTATTTCTGCCTGAACAATTTCTGTGGATACATAATGTACTTCACTAGGTATTGGCAGTGCTGCATGGTTGAACATTTCTACATAGTTTGCGGCGGTTACGCCTTGCCAGAAGCCGCCTTCTGTAAGGCCTTCGCTAAACGAGAAACCACCTGGGATTACTATCGGCGGGATTTCTGGGGCTGTTGGGGCATCGTTGTCGTTTGCGCCGGTAACTTCTTGTTGTTGTACTGGGGTTGGGGCGCTGTCGTTGTCGTTGCCGGTTGCGGCGGCTACGGGTGTTGGCATTGCGTCGTTGCCGCTTGTGTCTGTGTCTCTTCCGCAGCTGGTTGGCATTGTTAAAGCGATGGCCAGCAACAGGATGCCGCCTAGTAGCGGTTTGATTTTTTTCATTTGCTTATCCTCCTTGGAATGTTTGGGGTTATAGTGAAATAGCTCGAAATCGGTCTCGCCTGTCGCGGCAAAAGCGCCTAAAACGCCTTAAACGCCTTATTTCGGCGTTTTGGGTGCCGCTTGGGCGAGACCGTTTCTCATTTATTTAACTATATAATCCAAATTTGGTACTGAGTGCATTATATACCAGATATCTGAACTTTTGGTGAACATTTGGTGAACTTTTGAAAAATATACATGGCTATGCTAAACGATTTTGACAACCCCCTGCCCTAGCAAACCTTCCAGTGACATGATTAACCCATCTGTGATAGTTACCCAGAAGTTGGCGTTGGCCTTATGCTTTTGGTTTCTGGCCTCGTCGTAGATTATTACGGGGGTCTTGCCGGGGAATTTTTGTAGGATTTCGGTTATGTTTCTTAATGGAGTTTGGCTTGTTTTAGGGATTTTTATCCAGAATATTTTTGGCGGCTGGGGTGGTGATGAAGGGGCCGCTGCGTCTGAGGGGCTTACGTATGGCATTTCTTCGTAGAAAAGCATATCCTCTGCCACTATTTTTGTGGCTTCGTCTTCGCGTTTGCTTATTTTTCCCTGAACCACCAGCACCTGGTCTGCATTTAGGCCGCTGCTAAACTTTTCGTATGCCTGCGGGAATACCAGAATCTCTACCGCACCGTACATATCTTCTACCGTTAAGAAGCAGAATGGTTTGTTGTCTTTTTTGGTATATTTTACGCTTTTGCCGGTAATCATACCGCCGTATTTGATTTTGTCGCCGTCTTTTATTTTGGGGGTTTCGGATTCTTCGTCGTCGCTGTCGGGATCTTGCAGATCTATGCTGGTGGTGCTGGTGTACTGGCGTAGGGTGGCTTCGTATTCTGCTAGTGGGTGGCCGCTAACATACACGCCCAGCAGCTCTTTTTCATCTTGCAGCATTAGCCTGGTCGGGAATTCTGGGATATTTGGCAGCTCGTCTGTTTCGTGGTCTGTTTGTGCTTCTTCTTCCGGGCCGCCCATGTCGAACAGCGAAAGCTGGCCAGACAGGGTGGTTTTCTTGGTTTGCGCCAAGCCGTCCATGATATTGGCATAAACTGCAATATATTGCGAGCGCTTGCCGCCCAAAGAATCGAACGCACCGCAGCGAATCAGGCTTTCTAGGCAGCGCTTGTTAAGGTCATGCCCGCTTAACCGCCGTATAAAGTCTGAAATGCTCTTATATTTTCCATTAGCCTCCCGCTCTTTAACGATTGCATCCACCACGCCACGGCCTACGTTTTTTATGCTGGCCAAGCCAAACCTAATTCCCCCTGGGGGGGGGGTGCCCCGTTGTGCTGTAGTGTGGGCGTTTGTATTCGTCTCATGGCCGGATACAGGCGCGGATTCCATTTGCGCGCTGTCAGTTTCAGTTGGTCGCAATTTGCGACCAACTGATTTTTCTACAGATGCCGCCTCCAGGCCTCCACCATCTAAAGATGGCCGCGAGACGGACGCCGATGCCCCATCTGCAACCCCACGGGAATGGCCCTCCGCCGAGGAGTTGATATCTGGGGGGAGGATGGCGATTTCCATGTTTTTGCATTCGCGGATATAGGCGGAAACTTTGTCGCTGCTGTCCATTACGGAGGTCATGATGGCCGCCATAAATTCTACGGGGTAGTAGTATTTTAACCAGGCGGTTTGGTAAGTGATGTAGGAATAGGCCGCGCCGTGGGATTTATTGAAGGCATATGCGGCGAATTCTGTCATTGCGTCGAAGATTTTGTTGGCGGCTTTTTCTGGCACGCCGTTTTTTATGCAGCCAGGGATGTTTATATCGCCGTCTTGCAGGCCGTGTACGAAATGCTGGCGTTCTTTTTCCATTACATCGGCTATTTTTTTGCTCATTGCGCGGCGCATAAGGTCGCTGCGGCCAAGGCTGTAGCCAGCTAAATCACGCACTATTTGCATTACCTGTTCTTGGTATACGATACAGCCGTAGGTAGCCTCTAGTATGGGCTTCAGCTTCTCGTGCATGTAGGTTACGTTGGAGGGGTCGCGTTTGCCTTTAATATATTTAGGGATAAAATCCATGGGGCCGGGGCGGTATAGGGATATGCCCGCGGTAAGGTCTTCTATGCTTTCTGGCTGCAACTCTTTCATGAAGGATGTCATACCAGATGATTCTATTTGAAACACACCGCTTGTCTTGCCGTGTGAAATCATATCGTACACATTTGGATCATTATAATCCCAATGGTATATATCTAATTTAATACCGCGGCTGCGGAAAACTTCCTCTGCGGCGATGCGAATTACCGTGAGGGTGCGCAGGCCAAGGAAGTCGAACTTCAAAAGCCCAAGCTCTTCCACAGTATCTTTGGGGAACTGGGTGGTTATCAAACCGTCATTGGTGTTTAGCGGAACGTATTCCATCACGGGCTTATCGCAGATTACAACCCCCGCCGCATGGGTGGAAGAATGGCGTGGCAAGCCTTCTAGGCGCATGCTCATGTCAATTAGCTTGCGAGTATCCGGCTCGTCCCGGTAGGCGGCTTTTAACTCTGGGTTCATATCCAGGGCGCGGCCAAGGGTCATGCCAAGGTCTGGCGGGATCATCTTGGCCACCCGGTCTACCTCGCCATAACTCATGGCCAAAGCGCGCCCCACGTCACGTGTGGCGGCCTTTGCCTTCATCGTTCCAAAGGTAATAATTTGGGAAACCTGCTCTGTGCCGTATTTGCGAACAACATAATCTATAACTTCCTGCCGCCGTTCGTAGCAGAAGTCTATATCAAAGTCTGGCATGCTAACCCGCTCTGGGTTCAAAAACCGCTCGAAAAGCAGGTTGTAGGGGATGGGGTCCACATCCGTAATACGCAACACAAAAGCCACGATGCTGCCTGCGCCGCTGCCCCGGCCAGGCCCAACCATTATGCCATTATCCCGCGCATATTTAATAAAATCCGACACAATTAAGAAATAATCCACAAAACCCATGCCACGTATTACATCCAGCTCGTAATCCAGCCGCTCTTGATGCAGGTGGGCGTCTTGGCCGTAGCGTTCTTCCAGGCCTTGCTTGCATAATATATCCAAATGTTCTGCAGCGCTGCGGCCGTGTGGCACATCAAAAATGGGCAACTTATAATTGTTAAACTCGATATCAATATGGCAGCGGTCTGCTATTTTTTGGCTATTGGCCAAAGCCTCTTTGGCATGGGGGAAAAGCTGGTACATTTCCTCTGGAGACTTCAAATAAAACTGGTCAGACCCATAAATCATTCTATCTTCGTCTAGCACGGTTTTCTGTGTTTGAATACATAGCAAAATATCATGGGCATTATTGTCTGAAGGCTCGATATAATGCACATCATTGGTAACAACCATGGGTATGCCGGTTTCTTGCGAAATTTGCATAAGCATGGGGTTTAGCATCTGCTGGTCTTCCAGGCCGTGGTTCTGCAATTCCAGGTAAAAATTATCCTGGCCAAAAAGCTCGTTGTACGCGATTGCTCGCGCCTTGCCCGCCTCATAACCCTGGGTAAGCAAAATCTTAGACACCACACCAGACTGGCATGCAGACAACGCAATCAAGCCTTTGCTATACTGCTGCAAAAGCTCCATATCCACGCGCGGTTTATAATAAAATCCTTCTACAAAACCCAGCGAAACCAGCCTCACCAAGTTATGGTAACCTTCCTCGTTCTCTGCCAGTAGAACAAGATGATGATATGTACCCTCGTCGCGGCGCTCTTTAATAAGCCGCGATTGTGGCGCAACATAAACCTCGCAGCCCAAAATAGGCTTAACTCCAGCACCCCTGCAAGCCTTATAAAAATCAATAACCCCAAACATAACCCCATGGTCTGTAATAGCCAGGCTATCCATGCCCATTTCTTTAGCCCGGGCAGCCAGCTCGCTAATTTTGGCACTGGCATCTAGCAAGCTATATTCAGAATGAACATGTAAATGGGCGAATGGTTGCATGGGATTCTACCTTCCTTAGAAAATGTCAAGGACAGTATAGCACGGATAGATAGGTAGTACAACAAAGCCTCTGGTGGTTGTTTGCATGCATATTTCCCCAAATTCTCCATAAACTAAGCAAAATTTCAATATGGAGGAATAAATCATGATGAAAGTTTTCCGCAACAACTGGCAAGCATTTACTTCGCTTATTTTGGCGGTGGCTATTGCAATTGCCGTGCCGATTATCGGTGACCGTTTTCATGGCGAGCCCACAGCCCCGGCATTTAGCGACAATTACACCGCCAAGGCAGAAAAGAAGCTGCCAATCTACAGCGTAGATGTGCCAGATATGAGGATGTCCATATCCTTCGACGCTGCCTGGGGTGCAGATGATACAGACACGCTAATGGAAATTCTAAAGGATAACGGTGTATTGGCTACATTCTTCCTATGCGGCACATGGGTGGACAAATACCCAGAAGAAGTGAAAAAAATAGCCGCGGCAGGCCACGACATAGCCAACCACGGCAACAAACACGCCCACGGCGCAAAACTAGACCTGGCCGGCAACAAAAAAGAAATCCAAGACTGCCACGACAAAATAAAAGCCGTAACTGGCATAGATGCCAACCTCTTTCGCCCACCCTACGGAGAGTACAACAACACCGTATTAACCGCCGCAGAAGAGCTAGGCTACTACACCATCCAATGGGATGTAGACAGTCACGACTGGATGAAAAAAGGCATAGACTACGAAATCAACCAAGTGCTAAACCACAAAAACCTACAAAACGGCAGCATAGTTCTGTTCCACAACGACGCGAAATTCACCCCACAGACCCTAGACCCCATCATCAAAGGGCTAAAGGAAAAAGGCTACACCCTAGTGCCAATATCCCAGCTAATACACAAGGATAACTTCCAAATAGACCACACCGGGCGACAAAAATTGAAGGCTAGTGCTGCTGAATAAGGAAAGCTTTTAGTTCGTTTCGTTAAAAAAAGAAATCAAAAAACCTTAACGCTTTCAAAAAAACGGCTAATTTAGCGGGTTACAGGCCGGTGGCGGTTAATAAAAACAGGAAAAAAGGCCACTTTTTACTAAAAAAATGGTACCGTATGGTACCATTTTTTTGTTTCACAGCAAAAGATTGTTTTCGTTAACTGACCATAAGCGAAACTTAGTCAAAAGCAAAGGAGGGCCGTATTTTACGGCCCTCCTTTGCTTTATGGTATATACATGGTTTTACTCTTGCGTGTACACCATAAGCGCCATATGCCTGGCGCGTTTCACGTTTTGGGTCATTGCGCGTTGGTGCTTGGCGCAGTTGCCGGATACGCGGCGGGGTAGGATTTTACCCCTTTCGGAAACGAATTTCCTTAGTTTACTGATATCTTTGTAATCGAATGCGTTTATTTTATCTACGCAGAACTGGCAAACGCGTTTTTTGCGCCTGCCGCGTCTTTTTTGCATCATGCGGACTACCTCCTTTTAGAATGGTGCATGTGTGGATTAGAACGGTAAGTCGTCGTCCTCGTCTATGCTTTGTGTAATGGCCGAGAAGCCTTCTGGCGCGGGGGCAGCCCCTGCGGATGGTGCAGAAGGTGGCATGTCCCCTGTGGGTACGCCGCCGCCTTTTGCCATGCGAGCCTCGAAGGCTGCGCGGCTTTCTGCAAAGTTTACTTCTTCTGCCTGAACTTCGGTTATCCAGCGGCGTTGGCCTTGTTGGTCGTCGTAGCTGCGCACTGTTAGGCTGCCGCATACGCTTACCATCATGCCTTTTTTTATATACCGCTCCATAAATTCTGCTGTGCGGCGGAAGGATACGCAGTTGATAAAGTCTGCATCCGGCTCGCCTTCTTTTTTGAACCGTCTGTCTACGGCCACTGTAAAACGTGACACGCAGATAGGCTCTGCACTTTGGGAGTATCTAATTTCAGGGTCTTTTGTTAAGCGCCCTAGTAGAATCACTTTATTCATACATATGCCTCCCTCATCTTGTGGAAATTACTCTTCAGTTGCTTCTGCTTCTGGGGCTGCTGCTATTTCTGCCACTTCAGCTTCTGGGGCTGCCTCTGCCACGGTTTCTACCGCTGCTTCTGCAACTTCCACAACTGGCTCTACAGCTACTTCTGCCTTAACTTCTGGCCTTTGTTCTGGCACGAAATCTGGCACAGAATCATCTTTGCGAATCACTAAGAAACGTAGCACGTTTTCCATGAATCTTAAACGGCTTTCAACTTCGCGTGGGGTGCCGCCTTCAGACGTAAACGTAATAAAATGATACACGCCTTCTGTCAGCTTGTTTATTGGATAGGCTAGCTTCCTGCGGCCCCAGTCGTCAATTTTGTCAATCGTGCCGCCAAAGCGCTCGATTAAGCCTTTAACCCGGTCCATGTCTGCTCGGAAAACTTCCTCTTCCAAATCCGCCCGCAAAATAATGCCAAGCTCATACTTGTTTGGTTCCATTCTTTGCACCTCCTGGTCTGTGGCGCATCTTTGTGATGCGCAAGGTTATTTGCGCGCATTTGCGCAGCCTTGTGATTGTAGCAGGTATGTTAGATTATGTCAATTAAAACCGTCAGAGGCTTCGCCTCCGACACCTCCACCGCTTTTTTTGGAAAAAAAGCTTGGCAAAAAAACTTTAGCATTTTTATGCCTGTGAACACAAAAAAATTGCATTATCATATGCATTTTTTCCGCCTTCTTTTATTTCGATAAAATGTTTTTTCAAAAAACGGCTTGTTTATCGGCTTTCTTTGCATGTGAGACGATTAAACATACGTTTTTTACAGAAAAAATGGTACCATACGGTACCACAACCCACGAAAAATGGTACCGTACGGTACCATTTTTTTGTGAAAAAGAACTTTTTTACTCCTTTTCGAAGCACATGCTTTGCAAAAATTCCGAAAACCCGCTACCCAATCAATTCAAAAAAAGAAGGCTGCGCAAACATGACTAAATTTGCGCAGCCAATCCAATGTTATAGAAATTCCCTACCATAATTTGAAGTTAACATCACTCAAACAAAGCCCGGGCAAACATCTCTGCGTCAAACGGCTGGATGTCATCAATGCCCTCGCCAACCGTTACAAATCGCACAGGGATATCCAACTCATTCTTAATAGCCACCACCATGCCGCCCTTGGTTGTGCCGTCAAGCTTGGTCAAGATTATCCCGGTAATATCGGCCACTTCGCTAAAAAGTTTGGCCTGTTGCAGGGCATTCTGCCCAGTGGTGGCGTCCAGCACCAGTAGCACCTCCCGGTGTGCATCCGGGAACTGCGTAGACACGATTTTGTTTATTTTACGCAGTTCTTCCATTAGGTTTTTCTTATTATGAAGCCGCCCGGCGGTGTCACATATAAGCAGATCTAGCCCCTTTGCCTTGGCCGATGAAACCGCATCAAAAACAACCGCCGCTGGGTCCGAGTTTTCTGCCTGGCGAATCATGGTAACATCCGCCCGCTCGCACCACACAGCCAGCTGGTCTATTGCCGCCGCCCGGAAGGTATCCGCCGCCGCCACTAGAACCTGCTTGCCCTCGCTTTTGTACCATTTTGTAAGCTTGCCAACGGTGGTGGTTTTGCCAGCGCCGTTTACACCAATAACCAAAAAAACCGCTGGAAACTTAGGCTCAAAAGCCGGGCTATTTTCCACAAGCATAGCAGAGATAACCTCTGCCAAAACCGCCTTAACCCCATCAGAATCCTTAACATTTTCAAGTTTAACCCGCTGCCTAACACTATCCAAAACCGCCACGGCAGTATCAACGCCCATGTCCGCCATTATCAAAGCCTCTTCAAGCTCTTCAAAAAGCTCTTCATCCACTACCCTAAAATTAGCAAAAACCTCATTTACCCCGCCCATAATATTATCGCGAGTTTTGGCCAGCCCGTCCCTAATCCGAGAAAACAAGCCTAATTTTTTATCCTGCTCCATAATTTCTCCTATCAAACATATGATTTTTTCTAAGTATATCCAAGTCTCTACTTTACTGCAACCCGCATATGATATATTATAAATAAGACCATATAAAAAACATTGAAGTTTTTGGAGGTGTCGGAGGCGAAGCCTCTGACGGTTTTGACAATAATCCCTTAGCGAGGTAATCATGAATCAGAAAAATGTATTAGTTCTTTTTGGCGGTACCGGGCCAGAGCATGAGATTTCTATGGCTTCTGCAGAATATGTTATTGGCGCGCTTGGGCGGCATCGGGTTATTCCTGTGTATATTACCAAAGAGGGCAAATGGCTGCTTTACGACGGCAAGCTAGATAATATTAAGAATATTGATTGGGAAAAATTTGGTACACAGGCCGTGCTAAGCCCGGACAGGACCCATGGCGGGCTTATGCGGATTGTGGGCGATAAGTTTAAGCTTATCCCGGTGGATGTTGTATTCCCGGTTATGCACGGGCCGTTTGGTGAAGACGGCACGGTGCAGGGGCTTTTAGAACTAGCTGGCCTTCCGTATGTGGGCTGCGGGGTTGTAGCCAGCGCCGTGGCTATGGACAAGGGCGTGACAAAGCTTGTGGCCCGGGCGCTAAAAATCCCACAGGCGGAATTTATTTGCCTAGACAGCAGCTATATAAAAGAAAACATGGGCGAAGCCCTAAAGAAAATCCGCTACAAAGTGGGATATCCGTGCTTTGTTAAGCCTGCTTGCGGCGGGTCATCCATTGGCATATCCAAGGCATTAAATAGGAAAGAGTTAACCGCCGCCCTAGAGCTGGCTATGGAATATTCCTCACGCATAGTGGTAGAAAAAATGATAGAAGGCCGGGAGATTGAAGTGGGCGTGTTCGGGGCAGGAGAAGCCGCCCGCGCCACTGCCCCCGGCGAAATAATCCCAGACGGCGACTTTTACGATTACAATTCTAAATACATCACCGGTTCGCAAACCGTGCCAACAGCCGATATTCCAAAAGAAACCGCCGAGAAGTTGCGTGGATACGCATTGGCCATCTTCCGGGCAATAGACGGCCGCGGCAGCTCTCGCGTGGACTTTTTCGTCACCCCAGAAGGCAAAATCATTTTCAATGAAATAAACACAATGCCAGGCTTCACAGGCATAAGCATGTACGCAAAAATGTGGAAGGAAAGCGGGCTAAGCAGCCAAGAACTTATTGAAGAGCTGCTAAAACTCGCGCTAGAGGAAGCATAAAATGGACGATAGGCCAATAGGAATATTCGACTCCGGCGTGGGCGGGCTAACAGTGGCCCACCAGCTGCGCCGGGTCTTGCCACATGAAAGCACAATATACGTAGGCGATACCGCCAGGGTACCATACGGCAGCAAAACCAAGGAAACCCTGCTAAGCTACGGCCGCGACATAATAAAATTTCTGCTAACCAAAAACGTAAAGGCCGTAATACTAGCCTGCGGAACATCCAGTGCCAACACATACCAGCAGCTGCAGGAAGAATTCCCCCAAATAAAGCTAATAGACGTACTGCGCCCTGGCGTAGCCGCCTGCGCCAGCATGCTGGCCGTCAACCCACAGCTAAGGCTAGGCCTAATAGCCACTGAAGCCACAGTGCGAAGCGGCCTATTTGAAACCCTGCTAAAAGAAAAATCCCCAACCGCAAACATAATCTCCAGGCCATGTCCTCTCTTTGCATCCATGGTAGAAGCCGGCCACGCCACAAAACCCGGCGACCCCATCCTACAATTCGTATCCGACAACTACCTAGCAGACCTACGCGGCCAAATAGACGCCCTTGTGCTAGGTTGCACCCACTACCCACTACTAACCGCCATCCTAACCGCCACCCTGGGCCAAATCCAATTCATAAACCTAGCAGAATCCACCGCAGCCGCCGCCAAAACCCAACTATCTACCCAACTATCCACCAAAACCAAGCCTACTCACCAATTCTACGTAAGCGGCTCTACAGAAATATTCCAACAAACCGCCAAGCAAATATTTGGCGAAGATTGTGTTGCGGGGAAGGTTGAGTATTAAGGCCATGGGCCCTGCCCACACCCGCCATCTTTTTTGAAAAAAAGCGGAGAGAAAAACTTTAATGTTATGTACAAATTATTATGCCTTTGGCAAAAGCTAAGGCCGTAAGAAAGTAAACCACTTTCTTGCGGCCTTAGCTTTTGCCAAAGGCATAATAATTCCCAACATCCCCGGTAAAATTCTTAGATTCCGTCATAAGGCAATGGCATTAAACTCCATTTACAATGCAATCACAAGCTACCCGGCGGAAAGTTCCCGGGTAAGCTTGCCCAAGAAAGGAGGTGAGAAAATGGCATTAGAAAAAAACCATTTGCGTTCAAGGGTGCAGGTAACAACCGCAATACAACCAGCTCCGCTAGTTACATTGCATCGTATCCGTCAAGGCATTGATGCTGCTGCAGTAGAGCGCATCATCAGAGGCGTTGCATTTCTAAGCAGCATGCCGCCATCAAGCGCAAACCTAACCATAACATCCGAACTGCATAGCGCCAGCTAACAATACCCTTCTCAGATTAAAACCTTCCTAGCCAAGCGGTGGAGAAAACTTATTCTTCGCGAATCCGACACGATAGATAGGATGGATTTTAATCGAAAATGGTATAGCCAGGCTTCGCAAAAGAAAGGAGGTGAAACCATGACAGCATCCAACAGAGCAGTGCTTACATTTAACTCAAACATTGGCGAAATAGTTCGCATAAGCATCCCCCGCGCCGATATTGCAAAAACATCCGCAAGCGCAAGAACATCAATGGAAGCAATGATTGCCGGCAACACAATACTAGCCAAAGGCGGCACCCCATCATCAATCCGCGGCGCAGAAATAGTAAAAACCACCCGCACCCCAATAGTACCAGTAGCATAACAACCAAACAGCAAAACCACCCCTAGCCCCACACCAACAACCTGCGCGCCCAGCGCGTACCGCGGGCAGTAATCTGCCAAAGAAGCGGAGCCGAGCTTTGCCCAGCGCAGTGGCTGGGACTGGGGCAACGCCCCATCAAGATAGAAAGGAGAAGTGTTATGAGTCAACTTGTAGAAGTTTCCAGAAGGCTTGTTTTAAATTATGACCCAGGCCAGTTTACCTTCCGCAACTTTGATGCGCTTGCAACAGACCAACAGTTGTATGATTTGGCGCATCAGTTAAATTCTTTCCAAGAAGATGATGTTGCCAAGGTTCTTAAAGTGCAAGAATTTCAGTTTAGGTTTTAAGTTTTTATTTTTTTATGGAAGGAGGTGAAAATATGGTCACGAAAAATTCAGAAGTTGTAGAACTGATGTTTTTGACAGAATCCGGCGGCAGAAGGGCTATCCGCGTGCCAAACCCGCCACCAACACTAACTGTGCAAGCTGTCAACACTGCTGCCAGCTCATTTATTGAAGCTAACCCATTTGAAGAGGAAATAGGGCCTCTAGTTAGCCTTCATCGCGCAGACAGAGTTCAAGTTACTCGCATTATTCTTCTGCCAGAGCCTGCTGTGGCGTAATGTAGTGAAATAATTCGAAATCAGTTTCGCCGAGAAATTGCAGGGCAATTTCATAGCATATAAAAGATCCCCTAAAAGGTGAAAACCTTTTGGGGGATTTTTTTGACTATTTTGCAGAAAAAATGTAATATTAGCTGGTCAGATTTAAAAGGTGTGAAAAAATGATAGACAACGGTTTAATTGAGAAAATTCTCGAGGCGGCGGCAGATGTTTCTGCGGCCGCTGTTGATGATATAATTGCCAAGGCGGGGGGCTTTGGGGGACTAACTTTGGAAGAAGTGGCTGCACTGCTTGTGGCGGCATCGGCGGAACAAAAGGCTCGGATTTTGCAGGTGGCAGGGCAGGTGAAGGAACGGATTTACGGCAACCGGATTGTTCTTTTTGCGCCGCTTTATATTAGCGATTATTGTGTTAATAATTGTGCATATTGCGGATTTCGGCAGGAATGCAAGCGGCCTAGGTTTAAACTTTCACAGGAAGAATTGCGTGCCGAAGTTAAAGTGCTAGAGCGGATGGGGCATAAGCGGCTTGCGCTAGAAGCCGGAGAAGACCCAGAAAATTGCCCGCTGGATTATGTTTTGGAATGTATTGATACTGTCTATAGCCTGAAATTTGGCAGCGGTGATATCCGCAGGGTTAATGTAAATGTGGCGGCTATGGATGTGGGCGGATACAAGCGCCTGAAAGACGCGGCCATTGGTACTTATGTGCTGTTTCAGGAGACCTACCATAGGCCAACTTACGAAAACTCACACAAAAGCGGGCCAAAGGCTGACTACGGCTACCATTTGACCGCGTTTGACCGGGCCATGGAGGCCGGGATTGAAGATGTGGGCGCGGGGGTTTTGTTTGGGCTTTATGATCATAAATTTGAAGTTTTGGCGCTAATGATGCATAACCAACATTTAGAACAGCGTTTTGGCGTTGGCTTTCATACCGTGTCTGTTCCGCGGATTCGTGCTGGTGGCGGGGCTGCTAAATATCCGCATGCGGTTAATGATGAAGACTTTTTGCAGCTGATGGCGGTTTTGCGGCTGGCCATGCCATTTGTGGGCATGATTGTGTCCACCAGGGAAGAGCCGGAAATGCGTAAGCAGCTTGTGCAGGCCGGGATTTCCCAAATGAGCGCCGGGTCGGTTACTTCTGTGGGGGGCTACAGCGGCGGTACGACTGGGGACGAGCAATTTAAACTAGCAGACCATAGGGCCGCCGGGGAGATTATTTACTGGCTTATGGAAGAGGGAATTCTACCAAGTTTTTGCACCGCATGTTATAGAAGCGGGCGTAGCGGAACTCAATTTATGAACCTGGCGAAGGGCGGCGACATAAAGAATGTATGTATCCCTAACGGGCTTTTAACATTGAAGGAATATGCCCTGGATTATGGTGATGCACGTTTTAAGCAGTTAGCAGATAAACTTATCGAGAAAAATATCAACAAACTGGAAAATAAAAAATGGATTAAATCCAAGCTTGTAGCTTTGAAAAATGGAGAAAGAGATGTGTTCGTATGACTACAACACCAAGGTCAAATCGCTTGCATGTGGGCATTTTTGGGGAAGTGAATTCTGGCAAGTCTTCGCTGTTTAACAAGATTATTGGCGCTAATGCTTCAATTGTTTCTGCCACCATGGGTACAACTACAGACCCTGTGCAAAAATCTATGGAGCTACTGCCATTTGGGCCTATTGTTTTGGTGGACACTGCCGGATATTGCGATGAATCTACACTTGGGGAGAAACGGCAAGAGCAGACAAAAAAAATAATGCGCCGTTCAGATTTTGCTATTTATGTGATTGATGCGACTAAAATAGAGGAATCACAGGATGCATACGATGATTTTGCCATGGCCATAAATGATATTCCACATATTGTTGTGCTTTCTAAAATTGATGCCGCGCCGAATGCTTCTTACGGGGCGGCAATAAAAACATCTACTCATGATTCTACAAGCATTTATCATTTAAAAACCATGCTGGCTAAAGAATTGGCCAAGCTAAAAGATTACGATGATAACCTACTAGGGGAAACAATGCCCTACGGCAGCACCATTGTAATGGTTACATCGCTAGACAGCGCCGCGCCAAAAGGACGGCTTGTGCTGCCACAGGTGCAACTAATACGCGACTGCCAAGACAATGGATGCATAAGCTGTGTTACAACCATAGAAACTTTGCCAAATGCATTGCAAAATATAAATAAAGTCGATTTAGTGGTAACCGATTCTCAACTTTTTGGTGAAGTTTCTAAAATAGTACCCAATGATGTTGCACTTACATCTTTCTCGATTTTAATGGCAAAGCAAAAAGGAAATATCGAGGTTTTGTTGGATGGTGTAAACGCTGTAAGCAGCCTAGAGGACGGGGACCGCGTACTGGTGTCTGAAGTTTGCGCCCATACCATAACCCATGAGGATATAGGCGAAGTTAAAATCCCAGGCGCATTAAAAAACCTAACCGGCAAAGACTTACAGATTGACTTTGTAAAAGCTAACGACTACCCGGATGACCTTTCTGAATATTCGCTGATAGTCCATTGTGGCGCGTGCATGATAACCCCACGCGACATGAAAACGCGCATAGAACTAGCCCAGCAGGCAAATGTACCAATAACAAACTATGGGTTGCTGCTAGCAAAAAGCGGCGGGATATTAGAGCGATGTGTAGAATTTTTAAAAATGTAGATACAGGCAAGGCTTTTGCCATGCTACTTATGAATTTTAAATTTTTAAATATTGCTCGTTTTTATTAGAGTTCTTCTGAAATCACAAAAAACGTGATTTCAGAAGAAGCAAAAGATTCAATTAAACTTTTTCGAAATTAAAAAGCATAATTTCGAAAGAAGTCTATTGTCAAATAGGCCGAAAAACAATTCACAAAAATGTAGAAAATTTCTCGATTTATAATCAGGAAACTACGAAGCATAAGACGAATTGATCTTGATTTAATTGACATAATAAAGCAGGCAAAAAATTGAGGTGTTTTATGGTTAAAGAGATTCTTGCAAAGCCGGAGTATAGCCGGGAAGATTTGCTGTATTTTATGAAGCTTACAGATAACCAGCAGCTGCAATTGCTTTACGATGCTGCTCACGAAATGAAGAAAACTCATGTTGGGAAAAAGGCTTATTATCGTGGGTTAATTGAGTTTTCTAATATATGTACTAAGGATTGTTTCTACTGTGGGATTCGAAAATCTTCACCACAGGAGAGATATTCCATGAGCCGTGACGAAATTTTAGAGATGGCGCTTTGGGCCCATGAGAATAAATACGGCTCGGTAACGATACAATCTGGCGAGCGGCAAGATGCCGAGTTCACAGGGTTTGTGGCAGATTTGATTAGCGAAATCAAAGCCAAAACAAACGGAGAGCTGGCCATGACCCTATGCCTAGGTGAGCAACCCAGAGAAGTGTATGAAGATTGGTTCAACCGCGGCGCGCAGCGATATCTACTGCGGATGGAAACCAGCAACAAAACCCTTTACCAGAGCCTGCACCCGCCCACCGCCAACCATTCATACGAAACTAGGGTGGAATGTTTAAAAACCCTCAAAAATGTGGGTTTCCAGGTAGGAACCGGCGTAATGATTGGCCTGCCCGGCCAAACCCCAGAAGATTTGGTGGACGATATCATTTTCTACAAAAAGCACGACATAGACATGATTGGCATGGGGCCGTACATCGTGCACAAAGACACGCCCATGGGGCAGCAAGTTATCGCCACCGGGCAGGATACCCCAGATGCACGGGCACAACGTTTTACCTACGGCCTAAAAATGATTGCCCTCACCCGGCTATACCTAAAAGACGTAAACATAGCCGCCACCACAGCCCTACAAGCCCTCCACCCCATGGGCCGCGAGCTTGGCCTAAAGGCTGGCGCAAACATTCTAATGCCAATAATAACCCTGCGGGAATATCGCCGAAAATACCAACTTTACGACGATAAACCATGCATAGATGATGACCCCTCCCATTGCAAAAACTGCCTGACCGGCCGCGTAGAAAGCATAGGCGACACGGTAGGCTTTGGCGAATGGGGAGACCCGCCGCATTTTATATTGCGCCGGGGCGTTTAAGGCCGTGAGCCACATTGCCACCCTTTTTTATTAAAAGAGGGTGGCGTTGTGGCTCACGGTTTTACCCCAAAGCTGCCTCTAGCCGACCTATTTCGTGCAGGGGGAACAGGCGCAAAAGTTCGGTATATTGGGCTTGAGTTAGATTTTCTGTGGTTACATATATTGAGATTTTTGTTTCTGTATCTGCTTGGCGGAACTTTGTTTTTATTTGTTCAAATGTTGTAGCTTCCATTTTGAAAACCCCTTCCAGAATTCGTAGGTTGCCATGCATAATAGAAATATTGCGAAGGCTTTGCGTAGCCAGTTTGCGTCTATTTTTACGGCAATTAGGGCGCCGCATGTTGCGCCTAGCATGCCCCAAAGGATTAGTGGCAATAATCCTTTTTTCTCGATTTTATTATTTTTTTTGTGTATTCGTAGCGCGAAAATGGCTGTGGGGATGAAATAGAGAAGGTTGATATGCTGCGCCTCTTGCTGCCCCATGCCTAAAAAAAGTGTGAGAACGGGGATTAGAATCGCACCGCCGCCTATGCCCATGCCGCTTACTACCCCGGCCGCTAGCCCCGCCGCAATGTACCATATCATGATAGCAACATCCTGATTGCGCCCGCTGCCAAGAAAGCCGCGAACAGCATGTTTAACCATGCGCCAGAAAGCTTGGCCAGCAACCGCGCGCCAATTACCCCGCCCACAATACCCCCGGCAGAAACCAGCCCAACCGCGACCCAGTTTACATCCACGCCCCATACATAAACTAACCCGCTAACTACGGATAGCGGCAAAATAACGGCCAATGCCGTAGCATGAGCTTTCTGGGTTTCAACCCCTAGGAATTTTTCTGCTGCGGGCACAAACAAACTACCGCCACCCGCGCCAAACAGGCCATTGGCGATGCCAACGATAATACCAATAATTGATTTTTTCATGGGATTATTATATGGAAAAATCGAGAAAAAATGCTGGAAAAAATTGAGATTAAAACAGTTACAGGCTTTGCCCGATACATTTCATCCGTTTTTAAAAAACTGGGCAAAAATTTTAGCATTTTATTTTTAGGGGTGTATAGCCGCTCCACCTAAAAACATTCGCATAGAACTTGTAAATTTCCCGCAATCCTTCGTCGCTGAAAACCTTGCGCACCGCTAGTGCGCGGCGGTTTTCAGCTTCTCGCCTTGCGAAAAATT
>WQVK01000024.1 GCA_009784025.1 Defluviitaleaceae bacterium | reverse complement strand
GACTTATCGGTTTAGAAGCAATCGGAGAGCCGGATACATCGAAAGGTGTCCGTCCGGTTCGGAGGGGGCTGTCCCAAAAACCTGCCATAGTGATATGGTAAGGCGTTGGGCTTCCACCCTACCATAATATCCACAACAATAACAGGCAGCCCAGATACTCTTATTTCTTCTTTTATTCGTTCGTTATTGGCCGCTACCTTGGCATAATCTTCGCCACGCTTTTTCACTCTCTCACGCAGGGTTTCTTCGCGGATGTTCAGGTAAACAATAATATCACTGGCAAATAATGTGGCGGCAAACAGCGGGTGGCCTGGCTCGATTTTTATAATCTGCTTCGCATCTATAACATGCTGCCGCCATATATTTTGCATATCTTCATCCCATGTTGTATTGTCCAGCCGCTTTTGAGTTTCTTCAGGCAACATAGCCCAAATAAGCTCGTCCATGTCGCGGCCTTCTGGGAAATCCCTCAGCAATGTAGTCTTGCCACAGCAAGATGTCCCCAGTACAAGAATCCTCTTATCTACATTCTCGTCAAATATCCCACGCAACTTCGCAAATACACTCATCTCATACTCCTAAAATTTCAAAGTTTCTGCCACGCTTTTTCAAAGGCAACTCATGAAAATTGGTAGAGTTATGGCCGGCTAATCTCCTAACGGACTTAACCTCACCTAACTATCTGCAGGCAATCCACGGTAAAATCATCATTAAACGGGTTTATTGTGGCGTTTATTATCTCCACTACATAGGATGGTGTTAGAATTTGATAGGACACACCGTTTCTCATGGCAGCTTGGGTTGGGAATGTGTGGACGGTTAAGGCATCTAGGCCGCTTATATGGCGCAGTTCTGTAGCGAAGAAAGGTACGTCGCGCAGGGGGATGTTGGTGTGTACGCTGTCGTTGAATATGCCCACAAATTCGTTTATACGTATTGGGTTTAAGTTCTCAAACCTTAAAAGCTGGCTTATTACTGCGCTTATTACGGCTTGCTGGTTCTGGATGCGGCCAAGGTCGCCGCCGGGCATGTCTGGGAAGCCAGAGCCACGGTTAGCCTGGCGGAAACGCGAGAACAGCAACGCGGTTTCGCCGTCCATATGCTGCAGGCCTGGGTGCAGGTCTATATACAAGTTTTGGCATGGGTCATCGTAGCGCATGCGAATGGGTACATCAATATAAATGCCGCCAACGGCATCAATTATGGTGAAAAATGTATCATAATCAATTAGCACATAATAATCTGGCACGAAACCTATTACGGTTTTCACATCGCTTTGCAAGCGGCCTATGCCGCCAGCCACGCCGCCGCCACGAGCCGCACCTATTATATATGAAGAAGCTATCTTCCTGCCATTGCGGGTAGGGTGAACAGGCACATCCCGCGGTATGCTCACAAGCTCTGCCCGGCGGGTAATGCCACAGTAAGAAGCTACCATTACGGTGTTGGCGTTGGTGCCTTCGTTTAGCCCTACTATTAAAAATGTCCAAAAATATTCGCGGCGGCCTGCATCCGCCGCCCAATGTGGGGCATTGTATACCGGCCAAGGGCAATCGTCTTCTTCGTTTTCGTTGCCATTATCATTGTAGTTCACTATCAGGAAGCCTTCTTCGTCTACTTCGTGGCGGTTAGCATCTGCGGCAACAACTCCTACCTGTTGGGGCGGCGTAAGCAGCGCGTTTATGCCAAGCAACCCCGCTATAACAACCACGGCGGCGCTAACTGCGCCTATAAAAAATGATTTTATAAAAATTGACATCCTTTTGGACACGCGTCTATTGTTTTGTCTCATACTATCTCCAGTCTATATTGTATCGACCGCATTATAGCCTAATATCAACAAAAGCGGTACTTGAATATTTTTCCAATAAATTATTGAAAATATTTTCGAAAAACCTATTGACTTGTTGGGTCAATTGGATTATCATTGACCCAACAAGTCAACCGAGCATGACTCAACAAGAAAGAGGTGATAAAAATGCAAGAAGCATACGAAAAGTTCCACGCTATAGAAGAAGAAAAACAGCAGCGCATATTAAGCGCCGCCATGGCCGAGTTCACCAAAGGATACAAGCAGGCCTCTACAGACAATATCGTCCGCGAGGCCGGGATATCCAAGGGTCTGTTGTTTCACTACTTTGGCACAAAAGAAGGTCTGTACCGCTACCTGGTGCAACATATGGCCAAAACCCTGCAAGATGATTTCATAGGATTGTTGAACACAACCCAGCCAGATATCCTAGAGGCAATATGGCAAATGTCGCTGCTAAAGCACGACATATCCAAAAAGCACCCAGCCCTATTCGACTTCGCCACCAGCGCATACCTGGACCAAACCAAAAATCCAGAACTAACAAACGAACTGTTCGGCGAATTTATGACAAAGCGCACCCAAACCCTATCCGCCATCTACGCCAATGCAGACCTAACCCTGTTCAAAGAAGACATAGACCCCAAAAAAGCAATAGACATAATAAACTGGGCAATGCAAGGCTACGGCGACACAAAAACCACAGCAGCAAAAATCACCCCCGCAGGAACCCCAAAAATCCGAGAAAACTACGACAGTTTTCTGGAGGAATTTAAGGAGTACATTACTATATTGCGGGCATGTTTTTATAGTTGATACTAATCTCAAATTAAAACAATAAATTTGCCGCAAACAATGAGGCGACTTTAATTGGGGTTAGCATGATAAAACCGTCCGAGGCTTCGCTTCCGGCAGTTTAAACAAAAAAGGAGGACATGAAAATGATTGAAATTAACAATGTAACAAAGAACTTTGGTAGTTTTACCGCACTTAATGACATTAACTTGAAGCTGGCCCAGGGCGAAGTTTTTGCCTATATAGGGCCAAATGGTGCCGGCAAGTCTACTACTATACGGGTGTTGCTGGGGATTTTGCAGGCAACAAAGGGGCAAGCTAAGGTTTTTGGTATGGATGCTTGGAAAGATGCTGTGGAAATCCATAAGCGGATAGCCTATGTGCCTGGTGATGTTAACCTTTGGCCAAACCTTACCGGCGGCGAGGTAATTGACCTTTTTGTTAATTTGCGCGGGCGGCATGATAACGTGCTGCGTCAGCGGCTTATTAAGGATTTTAACCTTGACCCCACCAAAAAATGCCGCACTTATTCTAAGGGCAACCGGCAGAAGGTTGCGCTGGTGGCGGCGTTTGCGTCTGGGGCAGACCTGTTTATTCTTGACGAGCCCACAAGTGGGCTGGACCCGCTTATGGAGCAAGTTTTCCAAGATTGTGTACTGGAGCAAAAAAACAAGGGCAAAGGCGTGTTCCTTTCCAGCCATATAATGTCTGAAGTTGAGCGGCTTTGCGATAGAGTTGGCATTATTCGTGATGGGCAGATAGTGCAAGTTGGCACACTGGAAGAGCTTCGCCACCTTACCCGCTATGTAATGAAAGTGGCCACAGAACGCGCAATAGAAGGGCTAGACAGCCTTCCTGGCGTGTTTGATGTGGCCCAGGATGGGGATTACACTACATTTAATATAGACACCCGCCAAACCGGGGCTATCCTACACCATGTAAGCCAGTTCGGCGTGAAGAAGATGGAATCTGCGCCGCCGTCGCTGGAAGATTTGTTCATGCAGCATTATAGCAAAGCCAACTAGGAGGTGCGATATGTTTAAAAATACAT
This sequence comes from Defluviitaleaceae bacterium, assembly GCA_009784025.1. Taxonomy (GTDB): domain Bacteria; phylum Bacillota; class Clostridia; order Lachnospirales; family WQUN01; genus WQVK01. Next base: position 36,068 of record WQVK01000024.1, on the reverse strand, counting down.
TTAAGCTAACAGGATTTATCCTGAAAAGGGAGAAGGTTAATTCTACCGTGTGGATTGCCGCCCTGGTTGGAACAAATGCGCTGCTGGTGCTGCTTATGGGCTTTTCTATCCTAACAGATACCGCCGAGCGCATAGAGATGTTGGCCATGCTAGAGAACCCAAGCCTACAAGCCATGATAGGCCCCATGCACAGCATGAACACCTACGATTTTGGCTCTATCTACACGCTTTTTATGCTGCTGATGATGGCAATACCCGTGGCTATCATGAATATCTTCCATGTGATACGCCATACCAGGGCAGACGAAGAGCTTGGCCGCTACGAGGTTCTGCGTAGCCTGCCCAGCGGAAGGCTGTCTAATATAAATGCTGCCATGCTTTCTGCGCTTATTTTGAACGTGGTTATTGCGGCGGGGTTTACCATTACTATGTGGCTTACCATGGGCGTGGTAGAAAGCGGCCGGGGTTTTATGCCTGCTTTGCTTTGGGGCGTTAGCCTTGGGGCGGTTGGTTTCACTTTTGCGGCGGTGGCTGCGCTGTTTAGCCAGCTTAGTGCATCTAGCCGCGGGGCGATGGGTTTTTCGTTCTTTGTTATGGCTATCTTCTACTTTACCCGCGCCGGTGCAGACCAAGATTTATCCCGTGAATCTGAGGCGCTTGCGCTTATTAGTCCCTTTGGGTTAATCTCCCGCAGCTGGATTTATGTTTACAACTATTGGTGGCCCGTTCTTGTTGTGCTGGGTATTGGGCTGGTGTTTGCGGCGTTTGCTTACTGGGTTTGCAGCTTCCGGGATATAGACCAGGGTGTAATCCCGCAAGGCGCGGCCGCGCAAATGGTGGTATGCTTATGCGCTCTACCTTTGGGCTAAACTTCCGCCTGCTTCGCGTTAGCATAATCGTGTGGGTGGTTACTATGCTGGCCGCCGGCTGGAGTTATTCATTGGTGCTGGATGATATTGAAAACTTTGTAGCTGGCAACGAAACCTATCAGCAGCTAATGCTATCACCCATCCCAGGGCTGCTAGAGCAGCTTGAAGGCGCACCCCAGGAAGAAGTTGTTGCAGTAATGGTAGAACTGCTTAGCCAAGAAGGGGTAAACGTGGTGCAGATGTTCTCCAATATGATTGGCATACCAATGGCCATGGTATCCCTTGTGCCGGTATTTCTATTCATATTAAAGGCTAAAAACGAAGAGAAAAACATGCGTACAGAGCTGCTGGTGGCCACAGCAGCATCAAAAAAAGGCTACCTGGCCGGGTTGGCGGTATTCGCCTTCGCCATAGCCGTCTTGATGCAACTGGCCCAGGCAGTTGGCCTGTGGATAGGGGCGCAAGGTATGTTGCCAAACCCTGGGGATCTACCCTTTAGTTTCCTGCTGCAATCTGCCCTTGTGTATGTACCCGCCATGTGGGTGATGGGCGGCATAGTAGTACTTCTGATAGGCCTTGTTCCCAAGCTGTCGGCAATAATATGGGCGTATTTCGCATTCAGCTTTTTTGTACTAATGTTTGGCCGCATGTTTACACAAACAGCCTCCCTGGCAAATTTTACGCCTCTTGGCTTTGTGCCACAGCTACCCATGGATGAAATAAGCGTGGTTGGGATAGTAGTAATGGCCGCAATTGGCATCGCCTTGGCTGTGGTTGGGATAGTCTGCTATGAGAAGAGAGATATTAATGCAGTAACCGGGTAATGTTGCCGCCGCCGCTTTTCTGAAAAAGCGGCGGCAAAATATTTTTTGATGAAACTTTGATGGATGTTTGAAAAATACAACTTCCAAGATGCGACTAGCGGATTCAGCGAGAGGAATATCGTGAAGCTATTCGAGGTCGGTCTCGCCTGTGGCGGCAAAACACCTGAAATGCCTTGATGTAAAGGTTTACTCCTCTGTTCAGGTGCGGTATGGGTACATTTTATGAGGGTAGGCGAAAAAGCATTTCAATGGAAATTCGCAATTTTATTGATTGGAAATTCATGTATATAATGAACAAAGCTCAAAGAATCAGTGTTCTTTGGGATTTTTCATTGTATCAATGGCGGTGTCTAAACCCCCGTATTGACTTTGATACAATACTCGACTTTAATACGCTGTGTTTTTTCTAGACATAAAGGTGTATTTGAGATAAAAAGAAAATGCCGTCGGTTTCAAATATTAGCTTATAGTATTGATAAGTATTTGTCGAGTTTATTTCAAATACCGATTCGGCGTAATGACATATAGGGTAGATGAATTCATCAGCACTTATGCGTGTGTCAAGAGACTTCCAAGGGCCATCGTCGCTGGCCGCACCATACAATGTCCAACTTGTCGGTAGGGCATCTTCTTTATACGTTACAAGTCCATACATTTTAATCATAATGGGTGCGGCGGCAGAAAAAAACACCTCGCATTTCCCTCTGCTGTAAAACATCGCATATTTTGAGTTAAAAAGATTCACGCAGGGTATGCCGGGAGTCCCCGTGACATCAGTTATACTTGCCTTGTTGTCTATGCGGGTTAGTGCTGCGGTTTCTGTAGAAAACAACGGCTTTGCTTGCGTGCCGTTACGTGCTGCCGCTTCTTCTGCATCTTTCATGCCGCAATCAAGCAGGTATTTTGCACAATCTATTTCGTTATTGTCGGGATTAATAAAGTTTATTATCGAATTACAGACATGATTAAATTCTTTTCCCAGAATCTTGAAAGTGTTACCCGGCTTGCATTTTATACAGCCGATACAATAGTTGACATTTGCCCATATTATCTCTCTAAAATCGTAGTCGTTATTTAAGTCAAACGGCGGTGATATGAGCCATGACCCACTTTCTATGTTGTCGCGAAGCGTGAAGAATTCCGCTCCAGTTAGCCTTATATATATGATATTTGCCCCTTTGTACTTTGCAACCCAAGTGTTCGCAGAAGCCCAGCGGAGCTTCAATTTGCGTTCTTCCAGATACGCAATAAACTCCAAAGCCAACGTCAGTTTTTCTCCGCTTAAAACGTCGCCAACCACATCATGGATGTTAGGGCGACTTTTAATTTGCGATTTGGAAAGTGAGTCCTTTTTTATGCTCATTTTAAGATTTCCCTTCACTGTCGATATGGTGTTTTCGGGTCAGTAACATCTTCTTGGCACATTCAACTTCAATAGCATTAGGAATATAGAATGCCATATCCGCATTGCATACATTGTCAAATGTTTTGCCAAATATCACCTTGCAATGTCCCGGTTGGCTGCCACATCCGCAATGCTTTCCGTCTGAAGCGAAATTAGCACAAATATTCACATGAGACCACGCAATTTCCTTCGTTTGCTCATCTATTGGAAAATTCGCGTGTTCGCTATGGTAATCACCCTCGGTCCAAATAGTCCAGGGGCCGGGTTCGGCTGTTGTATTATCAAGATGCATATAACATAAAGGTTTACCTTTATAGCTAACTTCAGCACCATTAACCACTGCGTCGTTCGCTTGTAAAAACGCTCCAAAATCCAATACGCTATTTAACATATCACCCGGAACTTTTTTATCCAGTTGCTCTGTTATTTCCAGCAAACGATTTATATTGACGGGACTGGTAGTTTCCGCCGCCAATTGCTCGTCTGCGCGGCCTGGGTTTCCATCATAATTAATATTTACAAGGTTTCCTTCAATTTCACACGCTTTGTCAAAAAGGCGTTTTACATCAGACTCCTTGCTGAAGTCGGATTGCTTGATATGCTTGATAAAGGATAAGACAATCTCCTTTAATTCATAGAGTAGTGCAACTTCATCGTCAATATTTTCTACCTTTTTCCCCAGCACATCAAGCACGACATTTGAACCGTCTATGGTTAATACACGCTTTATATCTTTGACGCTGATATTTAATTTGCGCAGGATAAGGATTTGCTCCAGTTTCACCAAGTTTATTTCATCGTATAACCTATACGCGTAATCCTCACTTCGAGTACTGATGAGTAGCCCCATATCCTCGTAGTACCGCAATGTACGCGCAGAGATATTGTACTTCGATGACACATCTCTAATTTTGATTAAGGTACTCATTTGCCATTCTCCTTTGTTTTAATTTGAGAATAGTATAAACCCTTCCCCAACGGAAGAGTCAATTATATATTTTGCACCTTGTTAAAATAAATTTGTACCCTTTTGCCCTTACACGAAAGAGAAACATGATTGTATCAATCCCGTCATCAAAACCCCCTTTTGTTTTCCGGCATCAGTTGGTCGGATTTTCCGACCAACTGAATTTTTCGCCAAAATAAAACTTCAACCCCAAAACTTCTGTGGTTTGTTTTCGGTTTAAATGGCTATATAGTCTTCTGAGCTTTGCGTGGGCATGCTTATGTGATTCTATTTCTTTTGTTTTGTTCTCTCTTAATTGTTAGAGTTCCTTTAAAGCCATAAAATTATTGCAATTTATTCCTCCACTGTACTAATGCACAATAACCCACCATCAGCAGAAGCGCGTAGCCCAGTGTCCAGGCTACAAAACCCCAAAACATTAAATCTATCACGAAAATATCCTCGCCCAGGTTATGCAACCTATCTGCCAGGAAATTAATCGGCGGCAGCAGATGATTGGCGAAAACCACCAGCGGGATATCCGCAAAAATAACATTAAATGGCAACACTGCCACAATTATAGCCACGAAATGCACCAAAACCCCCATTTCACCAGGCAGAATATGCGAGTTGAAGAAAATGCCCATGCCAACGCCCATAAGGCAAACTAAAAAATACACCGCAAGGTAAACAATAACCTCGCTGGCCAGCAGGTTTCTGGCGAAAAAACCGCCAGCCGCCGGCAGCAAAAATATAAAAACGAAAAACGGGATTAAAAACATCATTATTGATATTATTTTGGCTAGATGATATTTAGTTTCGTTTTTCACATGCAGCATTGTGATATATTGCTGGGTTTTATCTTCGCTGTTTACAAATGTGGCGGCTATCCAACTTGCAAAGATAAAAAGGGCCACAGCAGTAACGTGCAAATTGCTCCATATGCCAATTGGCCTGGTTTGGTACATGATTCCAATAAATGCTACAAAAATGATAACAGGCGGCAGGTATTTTGCAGATTTAATGTAGTAGTTTATATTATATTTAACCAGTGGTAGCAGCATTGTTTCACTCCTTGATTGGATTAACCGAATATATTTCTTTGCCGTTTTGCATTAGGGCTGTTAGGGTTTCGTTTAGCTTGTCTTTATGGATTATTATTTCTTGGGGCTGGCCTGTGGCGGCGGTGGTTTTAATACATAGGCGATAGGCTGCGCTGACGGCCTTAGCTAAGCTTTGGCCGTTAAAGATGTACATATTATCTGTAAAGCGTTGCGCAAGTAATTTTTCGTGGCAGGAGATTATTATGGCGGTGTTTTCTTGGGCGGTTTTAGCCAATAGCTGTAACAGCCGCTCGATTGAGCCTTCGTCTAGGCCAGAGAATGGCTCGTCCATTAGCAGCAGGTCGGATTTGGTTAAAAATGCTTGCATTATGTTTATTTTTTGGATTGTGCCCTTAGAGCATTTGTAGATTACTTGACTTTTAATGTTTGCTGGTATACCAAGGTAGTCAAATTGTTGGGTTATATATTTGTCTATTTCTGTGCTGGTTAGGCCTTGTATTTTGCCCATATGTTGCATGTATTCTTCCACTTTAAATGGTAGCTTTGGGAATCTGTCTGGGGCGAATGAGATTTTTATGCCGGGGGTGCGGGTTATCTCGCCGCCTGTGTGCTTTAACAACCCTGCTATTATCTTTAGCAGGGTGCTTTTGCCGCAGCCGTTTTTGCCCATTATTACAGCAGGTTCTGCTGTCTTTATAGACATATTAGCATCGCAGAACACTAGCTTGCCACCAAAGGATTTGCTTATGTTTTTTAGTGATATTAGTTCTGTCATTTTGGTCTCTCGCTTCTATCTAAAGTACGCCAGCAACAAATCCACCATGCGACCGTAGCTGGCTACGCCATCGTCTTGGCGGTTGGCGCGCAGGTAGGCGTCGTTTACCCGGGTGGATGCTGTGGCCAACGGGCCGGTAAACTGCTGCCAGTAGTCGCTATTGGCGCGAAGGTCTGCCGTTACGTATGCTGTAAGGCTGTCCATTATGCGACGGTGGCAGCCTGGGCTTGCCAGCCGCAGCTGCCGCATGGTGTGTACAAACGCCAGCATTGCCCCAGAGTACATAAATTCTGCCTGGCCGCTATTTTTAGCCACAAGCCATGCCACAAAATTGGCTTCGTCTTCCCGCATTATCCCACGAAAATGCGCTGCTTCGTGCAGCATGGTGGCCGGGATATGGTACGCCGGAACATGTACATTTACATGAGCCTCCATGGTAAATGGCGAATAAACCCCCAAAATCTGCAGCCGTGACATAAACTGCGAATATAAAACAGGCTTAACCAGAGGCGTGTAACCCGTAAGCCATGGGAAGCTCTTGCCCGCTTCACGAAAGGCCGCCTGGGCCTCCCGGGCTAGGGTTAAATGCCCGTATTCTATTTGCATCACGCCGCTTGTATCGCGGCTTACCTTGGCGGATAGGCTGTTTACATCATCGGCTAATCTTTCGGCTAGGGATACAAGCTCCCAAACGTAGGAAGGCCGCACATCTAGCCCCATTTTTTCGCTTAGGGGCAGCCTGGCATAATTTAGCCCTGCAAAAATGGTGAACATAAACGCCAGCACCCCAGCAGCGGCCAAAACCCCAGCCATAAGCCGCCCAAGGCAGCGTAGCCGCTGGCCGTTGCGCGTGATGATAACAAAAACCGAAAAAATCAAATACCCAAGCCCTAAAAGTGGCAGCAAAACAATTAAAAATTGCGACACAGAAAAAGGCAACACCCCAAAAACCCGCCCATAACTGGCCGCCAGCCCACGGTATACCCCCATAGAAAAATACCGCTCTGTAAGATGCGGAAACCTATGGGCCAAAATGTTTAGCAGAATGGAGATTGGTATGAGCAATGCAAACCAGAGCCGTTTCATGGTATCACCTCTTGTTAGAGTTCTTCTGAAATTGTAAAAAACGCAATTTCATAAGGTTCGCTTGGCGAACCCGGCACTTCGTGCCGCCCGGTTTCTTCCGGGTTACCTCAGAAGAAGCAAAAGATTGAAAATGTAACTTCTTCCGCCCCCCCCCTACGAGAATTTCGGAAGAAGTCTATTATATAACCGTGGGTTTGCCCACGTCCACCCGCCTCTAAAAAAACGAGATGTTTTTCTCAAAAATGGTACCATACGGTACCATAAATCGAGCAAAATGGTACCGTATGGTACCACATTTATGGCAAAAAACCACTTTTTTGCATATTCAAAACACAAAAAAGCCAGTAAATTTGTCGTTTTCTAAAAAACAAAATTGTAATTTTTTTTTGCTTCTTTTTTTGTTGCAAAAAAGTGGAGTTGTGGGCGGCAAAGCTCCTGACAATTTTAATGTTTTTCCCGCTATAGACAACTCCAAAAATAGGAGTATAATAATACGTCTAAGAGTATATCATTTCCAATTGTAAAATAAAATCCCAAGGAGTAGCCCATGATTAAATGTACGAAGCAAGGCGTTTTCATAAAAAATGGAAACGAGACAGCCCCAAGCGTTCCTAAAGAGGAAGCTTTAAAGAATACTTTGGCGTACCAGATTATGCAATCACATGCCCAAACCGATGGCGATTTATTTAAGATTAAATTCGACGCCCTGGCCTCCCATGACATCACATATGTAGGCGTGATTCAAACCGTGCGCGCCGCCAACCCTGGCTTCGATAAGTTTCCGATTCCATACGTACTTACAAACTGCCACAATAGCCTTTGCGCCGTAGGCGGCACAACCAACGAAGACGACCATATCTTTGGGCTTTCTGCCGCCAAAAAATACGGCGGAATCTTTGTGCCGCCGCATATTGCAGTAATCCATCAGTACATGCGCGAGGTGTTTGCAGGCTGCGGCAAAATGTTGCTGGGTTCAGACAGCCATACCCGCTACGGCGCGTTGGGCACCATGGGTATTGGCGAGGGCGGCGGCGGGCTGGTTAAACAAATCCTGGGCAAAACATACGATATCCCCCGGCCAGAGGTAATTGGCGTGCGCCTGTCTGGCTGCCCGCGCCCAGGGGTTGGGCCTCAAGATGTTGCCCTGGCGCTTATAGGCAAGGTCTTCCACGATGGTTTTGTGAAGAACAAAGTGCTAGAATTTTTTGGCTCAGGGGTGGCCAACCTTAGCGTAGAATACCGCATAGGCATAGATGTAATGACCACTGAAACCGCCTGCCTGTCCAGCATATGGACTACAGACAGCCAGGTAGAAGAATTTTTTGCCCTACACGGCCGCCCAGAAGCCTACAAGCCCCTAAGCATAGAGGGCGAAGCCTACTACGATGGCCTTATAAATATAGACCTTTCTGCCGTAGTGCCAATGATTGCCCTACCCTACCACCCAAGCAATGTGTACACCATTGAAGAGTTGCAAAAAAATCCTAAGGATATCCTAAGCAGCATAGAAGGCCTAGATGTAAAGAACCTCTGCACCCCAGAAGGCATCCGGGTAGACCAAGGCATAATCGCAGGCTGTGCAGGCGGCCTGTACGAATCCATTTGCGAAGCCACCGCCCTGTTGGGCCAAGACACCATGCTAAATGACGCCTTTAGCCTATCTGTATACCCAGCCAGCCAGCCAATGTACCTTACTCTGGTCGAAAACGGCGTAGCGGCCAATCTGCTGCGCGCGGGCGCGGTTATAAAAACCGCCTTCTGCGGCCCATGCTTTGGCGCCGGTGATGTACCAAAAAACAACGGCCTAAGCATTCGCCATGTAACCCGCAACTTCCCCAACCGTGAAGGTGCAAAGCCATCCCTGGGCCAATCTGCTTCTGTGGCGCTTATGGACGCGCTCTCCATAGCCGCCACTGCCAAAAACGGCGGCATACTAACCACCGCCACTTCCATTATGGAAAGCAAGCCACAGATCCCAAAATATTTCTTCGACCATAAACCATATACAAACCGCATATACAATGGCTTTGGCAAAAACGACCCCGCAACCGAGCTAATCTACGGCCCAGGCATACGAGACTGGCCAAAACTAGCCCCGCTGGCAGATGATATCTTACTAGAAGTCGCATCCTTCATCACAGACCCAGTAACCACCACAGACGAGCTAATCCCATCTGGCGAAACCTCAACCTTCCGCAGCAATCCCTACGCCCTGGCAGAACACACCCTATCCCGCAAAGACCCAGGCTACGTAGCCCGCGCAAAAAAAATAGCGGCTTACACCACATCAGACATGACACAAGCCATAGATAAAATACTAAAATCCGGCCAAAAAATTGACAAACCAGCCATAGGAAGTTTAATATACGCAAATAGACCTGGCGACGGCTCTGCAAGAGAACAAGCCGCAAGTTGCCAAAGGGTGTTGGGCGGCATGGCCAATATAGCCATAGAATACGCAACAAAACGCTACCGCAGCAACCTTATAAACTGGGGCATGCTACCGCTCCTCCTAGGCAAAGGGCCGGGTGAAGCTTTAGCACATGACTCGCAGCCTGCTTTCAAAGTGCATGATATAATTTTCCTATCCAATATCCGGGAAGTAGTAAAAAATCTAGGCGGCCAAGTAAATGCCTATATAATACCCGCAGACGGCGGGCAAATACACCCGCTACCGCTTCACCTAGCCCCCCTCACCCCAGACGAGGCCGATATCCTGCTGGCCGGCTGTTTAATCAACTACTACGGAGGTAAATCATGAACTATAAATTTAACGAAAAAACCAACCTATTAGAGCATAGCTCCACAAGAGAGGGAATGCTAGACCGGGCCGACCCAAACCTATATCGCGACCAATTCCCCTACAACGAAATACCAAAAACCGTGTTCAACTACCGCTCTGTACCCATGGACATGCCAAAAGAAATTTGGATAACAGATACCACCTTCCGAGACGGCCAGCAATCCCGCGAGCCATACACAGTTGAGCAAATTAAACATATCTACGAATGCCTACACCGCCTAGGTGGCCCAAAAGGTATAATCCGCCAAAGCGAATTTTTTCTATATTCCAAGCGCGACCGGGACGCAGTATACCAATGCCTAGACCTAGGTTTCACCTACCCAGAACCCACCGGTTGGATTCGTGCCTCTAAAAAAGACTTCGAACTGGTAAAAGAAGTTGGCCTAAAGGAAACCGGCATCCTGGTTAGCTGTTCAGACTATCACATATTCCTACAGATGAAGATGAACCGCCGCCAGGCAATCGAACATTATCTAACCATAATCCGCGAATGTATTGAAACCGGCGTGCGCCCCCGCTGCCACCTAGAAGATATCACGCGAGCAGACTTTTACGGCTTTGTAGTGCCATTCGTGCGCGCCCTTATGGAACTTATGGAAGAAACAGGCATCCCAATTAAAATCCGCGCATGTGACACCATGGGCTACGGCGTAACCTACCCAGGTACAGTAATGCCACGCAGCGTACACGGCATAATTCACAACCTAACACATCACGCAGATGTCCCCCACGAGCTACTAGAATGGCATGGCCACAACGATTTCCACCGTGCGGTAAACAACGCCGCCTACGCCTGGTTATATGGCGCATGTGCGGTAAACGCCTCCCTATTCGGTATCGGGGAACGCACAGGCAACACCCCCCTAGAGGCCATGGTAATAGAATACGCCCAAATTCGCGGCACCCTAGACGGCATGGACCCTCATGTAATCACAGAACTAGCCGAATATTTCGAGAAAGAAATCGGCTACCAAATCCCCCCCATGACTCCGCTAATAGGTAAAAATTTTAACGTAACACGTGCAGGCATCCACGCAGATGGCCTCATGAAAAACGAGGAAATATACAATATCTTCGACACCGCCAAAATCCTCAACCGCCCCTGGCGCATAGTAATATCCAACACATCTGGCCTGGCAGGCATTGCCCATTGGCTAAGCAACCACCACGGCAAAGCCGGCGCAGATGTCTACGATAAAAAACATCCCCTAACCCTAAAAGTGAAAGACTGGGTAGACGCCCAATACGCCACAGGCCGCGTAACCCTAATCACAGACGAAGAGCTAGAAACCGTAACCCGCCTGGCAATGGAAGAGTTATCATGATAGCCACCCAAAGGCTAACCTTGCGCCGCTTCACCCCAGCAGACGAACCGGCCTACGCCACAGTCATGACAAACCCAAGCGTTTACGGTATGTTAGGCTTTGGCAAAGAGATAACTAGCGACATGATACCAGGCATAATCCAATCCCATGAATCTGCATGGGGGCATGGCCTAGGGGTATACGCTGTAATAGAAAACATCAGCGGCAAGCTAATAGGCCATTGCGGCATACGCGGCTTACCCTGCGGCAGAAAAGAAATCCTATACGCCCTAGCCGAAAGCGCCTGGGGCAAAGGTTACGCCACAGAAGCAGCCAAAGCCGTGCTACAATCCCACCCTGCCCGGCCGCTAATCGCCCTATCCTACCCCACCAACGCCGCCTCCATTAACATAATCAAAAAGCTAGGCTTCCGTCACATAGGCCAGGAAATCATATTCGGAACAAAACTAGAATCCTTCATATTAGAATAGATTTCTTTCAAAGCCGCAATTTCAAAAGAAGTAACTGCTTAAATATGTAGCTTTTCCGCCATCACTACTGGAATCTCGGGAAAAGTCAATAAAAGGAGATTGAAAAACATGGACAAAATCACCCAAGCACAAGAGAAATTCGCAAAACTGCTGCAAGAACAGTTAACGCGCGTAGAAACCATGAAAGCCAACGCCGAACCCGTGGACTACACAAAACTTGACCAAATAGTAATAGGCCTATGCGGCGGCGACGGCATTGGCCCAGCAATAACAAACGCCGCAAAGGATGTGCTGGCCTTCCTATTAAAAGACGACCTAGCCGCAGGTAAAATCGTCTTTAAAGACATAGAAGGCCTTACCATAGAAAACCGCGCAGCGCTGCAAAAAGCCATACCAGACGATGTACTGGCAGAACTGAAAAAATGCCATGTAATACTAAAGGGGCCAACCACCACCCCGCAACAAGGCGACCCATGGCCCAACGTAGAAAGCGCCAATGTAGCCATGCGTAAAGAGCTAGACCTCTTCGCAAATGTACGCCCTGTGCGTGTGCCGGAGAAAGGCCTCGACTGGACATTCTTCCGGGAGAACACCGAAGGCGCATACGCAGTGGGCAGCAAAGGTATCCATGTTGACGAAGACCTAGCCGTAGACTTTACCGTAACCACCACCCTTGGCTGCCAGCGCATAATCCGCGCGGCCTTTGAATACGCAAAAGCCAACAGCAAAACCCGCGTGACCGCCGTAACCAAGGCAAATGTAATAAAAACCACAGACGGTAAATTCCTAGATATCTTCCGCGAAATAGCCAAGAATTACCCCGGCATAGAAATTGACGAATGGTATATAGACATAATGACGGCCAAGCTAATTGACGAAAAGCGCCGCACCCAGTTCCAAGTCCTAGTTATGCCAAACCTCTACGGCGATATCCTAACCGACGAAGCCGCAGAATTTCAGGGCGGCGTGGGCACGGCAGGCAGCGCCAACACCGGCGCAAAATACGCAATGTTCGAGGCTATCCACGGCTCTGCGCCGCGTATGGTAGCCGAAGGCCGTCACATTTACGCAGACCCAGCCAGTATGATGCGCGCAGCAGCTATGCTACTAGCCCACATAGGCTACACCAGCGAAGCAGCCCTCTACACCCAAGCCCTAGACATATGTGGCAACACCGAACGCAAACTAAAAATAACCGGCCGCGACACAGGCTGCACCTGCGACGAATTTGCTGCTTATGTGATGGAGACTATAACTAGATTAGCAAATAATTAAGGCCGTCAGGGCTTCACCCCTAGCAACTCCCTTCTTTTTTTGAAAAAAGAAGCAAAAAACTTTAACTTTGGGGTATATATCCTATTCCAATGCTAAAGTTTTTTGCCTCGCTTTTTTCCAAAAAAGCGAAGGGGTTTGGGCGAAGCCATAGTCTTAAATAAGGAGAATACCAAATGTCTAAGCCTATTGTGGCTGTTGTTGGAAGGCCTAATGTTGGTAAGTCTACGCTGTTTAATAGGATAGCCGGGGAACGCATAGCTATTGTGGATGACGCGCCTGGCGTGACCAGAGATAGGCTTTATGCCGATGCAGACTGGCTTAATTATAAGTTTACGCTAATTGATACTGGCGGGTTGGACCCAGATGCAGAGGATGTTATAACCAAAAGCATGTTCCGGCAAGCGGAGGCTGCTATCGAAAATGCGGATGTTATTTTGTTTGTTGTGGATATCAAGGCCGGGCTTATGGATGCAGACAAGCTTGTGGCGGATATGCTACGTAAGTCTAAGAAGCCGGTAGTGTTGGCGGTTAATAAGGTCGACAACCCTACTAAAGATAACCACGAATTATATGAATTTTACGAGCTAGGCCTGGGGGACCCCATGCCTATTTCTGCTGGGCAGGCGTTGGGGCTGGGGGATATGCTAGACGAAGTTGTGGCGTTTTTCCCAAAACCAAATGACGACGACGAGGATGATAGCCGCATAAAGGTTGCCATCGTGGGCAAGCCAAATGTAGGTAAATCTTCGTTGATAAATAAAATCTTGGGGGAAGATAGGCTTATTGTAAGCAATATCCCTGGCACTACACGGGATGCGGTAGATACCTTCCTTACCCGGGATGGAGTCGAATATATTTTTATAGACACAGCCGGGCTGCGCCGCAAAAGCAAAATAAAAGAAAATATCGAAAAGTACAGCATAGTCCGTACCCTAAGCGCAGTAGAGCGCTGCGATGTGTGTGTGCTACTGGTAGATGCCGAGGAAGGCATAACCGACCAAGATACCAAAATAGCCGGCATAGCCCACGAACGCGGCCGCGCAGCCATAATAGCAGTAAATAAATGGGATAAAATTGAAAAGAACGATAAGACAATGAAGGAATTTACCAAAGACCTAGAAACCGAGCTGGCCTATATGCCCTACGCGCCAAAGCTGTTTGTGTCGGCGCTAACGGGACAGCGGGTAAATAAACTTTTCGAGCTTATTTATGCGGTGCATCAAAACCATGCCCTGCGGGTACAAACCGGGGTGCTAAACGATGTTGTGCTAGAGGCCACGGCCATGCATTCGCCGCCAATGGACAAGGGTAAGGCACTCCGCATTTATTATGCCACGCAAGTTAGCGTAAAGCCACCAACTTTTGTGCTTTTTGTTAACGATACTAAGCTTATGCATTTTTCATACACCCGCTACCTGGAGAATAGGATAAGGGAGGCCTTTGGCTTTGACGGCACACCCATACATTTTATCGCCAGGGATAAAAAGGAGTAGGATGTAACCTGTGAAGGCGGAAACAATGAAATTCTAACAAATTCATTAAAAGGCATTGCCAGTATGATAAAGTAGTTTTACTGACTGAATAGATGTATTCAATATGGCCAAATACGAAGAGCGCACGGTACCACAGCGGAGCTGTTGTACCGTGCGCCCTGCGGGTGTAAAACTTAATATATGATAATATGGGAGAGGATAGTCGTGTCGGCAGAATGGCTTTTGAACAATGCAGAACCTGTGGTGCGATATAGGACATTAGTTGAATTGTTGGCGATTGATGATGAAGCGTTATTACAAAATACAATGTCTGCATTATTAACATTGCCTCAAACCCAAAAACGGTTAAGCTTACTCCATGCGCTTGACTATTCCAAAACACATGGAAGCGGTATGACTAACCTTGAAAATGTGCTGCCTATGTTGAATGACTTTGGATTGTATTATGGCATGTTGGCTTTCGATAGCGAAATCAAAAATATTGAAGATGTTGCCACGATAGTTTCTAATAATAAATATGACAAACTTATTGCATATCCTTTTTTGCTTCGTTCAAAATTTCCTATAGACGGCTTAATTGATTTTGCTGTTGAAAGAGCAAACAAAATCCACGAATTTACCCAACACATGGATTTTGATATATACGATGACCCAAAAAATCATAAAACACCAAAAGCATTTCATGGTCGTCCAATTATAAAACCGTCCATTGCATATGATGCTATATCAGGCGAGGTTAATATAAAATTGCCCTTGATATATGATATTGTAATGTTTGCAGAAGTGTACAACCATGTATCAATAAACACGCAGAGCAAAATTGACAATATTATAAATTATATTTTATCGCCCGGCTATGATGTTGTTGTACCCATGTATGGCATAATACCCGCACCATCACGCAGATACTATGCCATGGGTTGGGATTGCAAAAAACCCTTTAACGACAGGCACAACTACTCAAATCAAAATTTACACCGCTTGTTGCTATATTCATGTTTCCCAACAGCAGTAAGGAATACATGGTTTACAAACGCAATTAATTATTTATTACAATATAAAACGCAAAGCGGAACTTTCATTTTTCCTAAAGAATACCTTGTTGAAAAAGATTGCAATTGGGTTTTGGGGACACATATGTCACTGGCTGAAAACAGGAGAAAAAGGCAATGGCTTGAAGTTGAGTCCACTTTTTATATGCTGAAATTGCTCAACTGCACAAAATAATAAAATGCGTTATTTCCACCCTTCACAGATTACGTTGTAGAACTTTTTTGTTGGGATTTTGTCTATGTATATGAGGCGGCTGTTTTTGGCGCGGGTGAATATAAATTCAGTTGGTCGGAAAATCCGACCAACTGAATTGTTTACTAGCAGCAATTATCTGATGATATCAGCTGTTGCGGCAAAATCTTGACCATTTTCAATAAAAGGAGTATTAAAATGTACAGACTAATTGCCCTACTTATAGGCTATATCTTCGGCATGTTCCAGACATCCTACATAGTTGGCCGGGCTAAGGGGATTGACATCCGCGAGCATGGCAGCAAAAACGCCGGGTTTACAAATACCAACCGGGTGCTGGGGCGCAAGGCTGGGGCTTTGGTTTTTGTTTGCGATATTTTAAAGGCTGTGGCTGCTTTTGTTGTGGCTTCGTTGCTGTTTGATGGCGGCGGTGCTTTTTTTGCGTCTGCTGATATTTTGCCGGGCATTTATGCCGGAGCGGGGGCTATTTTGGGGCATATTTTCCCGGCTGTGCTAAAGTTTAAGGGCGGCAAAGGGATTTCTTGCTTTGTTGGGGTTATTTTAATGCTGGATTGGCGGGTAGCGCTGATTGTTTTTGTGGTGGGGCTGCTGGCTGTGGCTATTTTTAGGTATATTTCCCTTACTAGCTTGCTTATGACGCTGCTTGCGCCGGTTTTGCTGTTTTTGTTTGGGTATGAAATTGAGGCCGTGGCTGTAATGGCCGGGCTTGGCGTTTTGGCATGGTATATGCATAGGGCTAATATTTTGCGGCTGCTGCGGGGCGAAGAAAATCGGTTCTCGCTAAGCAAGAAATGATGGCGGTTTTGTTTGGTTTTTTGCTTGGGCTTTGTTTTGGCTCCTTCGCCAATGTTGTGATTCTGCGCCTGCCAGCGGGGAAATCTGTGGTGCGGCCGGGTTCTGCATGTATGGCCTGCGGGCAGAGTTTGAAATGGATTGATATGATTCCGCTGCTAAGCTGGGTTTGCCTTGGTGGGAAATGCCGCCATTGCCGCGCTAACATTAGCTGGCAGTACCCAGCCGTGGAAGCGGCTTGTGGGCTGCTGTTTGCCATGGCGGCTTTTTTATTTTCTCCTTTGGTTGCGGCGGTTAACGCTATTATTTTATTCTCGCTGCTTTGTATTGCCGTTATAGATGCCAAAACCATGATAATACCAGATTGTTTGGTTGTTTTGGCAGGCATTGCTTCTATTACATATGTGGCGGCTTGGAGCAGCTGGCATGGGGCAGCCATCGGGCTGCTTGTGGGCGGCCTGCCCCTGCTTATTATAGACAGGATTTCCCTGCTGCTGCTTAAAAAAGACGGCTTTGGCTTTGGGGATGTTAAGCTTATGGCTGTGCTGGGTTTTTGGCTTGGCTGGCAGCTTGTTTTGGTTAGCTTTCTTTTTGCATTTGTGGCTGGGGCGGCTTTTGCTGTTTTTCTAATTTGCAGCGGCAAGACAAAAAGGGGTAGTTACCTGGCTTTTGGGCCTTTTTTATGTGCGGCATCTGTGGCCGCGTATATTTTTGGGCAGAAATTTATCGAACTACTATTCACGATGCAGGAAAATATGATATAATCCCATGGTTATGTCAAAAGAAGTAAAAATGGGGGGTGTTGAAACATGAAACCTAGAATCCTCTTAGTTTTAGCCATATTATTTTTGACTGGCGCAGGCTCAATTGCCCTAAATGCTTCCGATATTTATGGGCCAGACGCAGCAGAAGCATTGGTCTTCTTAGACGAAAGAGGCAATGTTTTGGTATCTGGTGCGCATGTAAGCCACGCCCAGGCAAGTAGCTCATCAACCCATGACGGCAGGCAAGAATTTGTTGTTGCCATAGAATTTAACTATGAAGGCAGCCAGCTTTTTGCAGATGCTACCATTGCCAATTTAGGCCGGCCTATTTTTATTTATGTAAATGGCCAGCTGGTTTCAAGCCCGATAGTTAACTCGGCCATCCGAGACGGCCACGCAGTTATCAGCAGCGGCATGGGTTTTACTGCAGCAGAGGCCGAAGCCTTAGCGAGGCTGCTAAACCAAAGTGACCCACCTTCCCCAGAGCCAACCCGCAACACTAATGCTACAGGGCTTAGCGCAGCAATAGAACGCTTTTTCGCCAGCATCATCAATATTCTCACACTTGTCTTTACGTTATAAAAAAATATGATATAATCCCATGGTTATGTCAAAAGCATCAAAACACTGGAAATACTGGTTAGCCAATGTTTCCCATACATTAAAGGAGATTTAACAACATGAAGAACCGCAGTCCACTGATTTTGGCCATTATTTTACTGGCAACCGCCGGGCTTATCACCCTAAGTGCAATTGGCATCGGCGATGAAAACGCATTTAGCGTAGGCAGTATCCGCCAAGGGTTAGACCTGCAAGGCGGGGTTAGTATCCTCTACGAGGCCAACATCACTAACCCATCCACTAGCGATATGAACGCAGCCAACGAGCTGCTACGCAATCGCCTAGACGCCCGTGGTTATACAGAGGCCACAGTTATGCAAGAGGGCACAAGGCAAATACGGGTAGATATACCCGGCGTAGATGACCCTCAAGCAGCCGTAAGGGAAATTGGCGCATCTGCCGTGCTGGAATTTTTCGACCAATTTGGCAATCCATTTATTGATGCTGCTGGCAACCAGCTAACAGGCGCCCATGTAAGCAACGCCCGCGCCATGACCCAACAAGGCCACGGCGGCGGTATTGAAATGGTAGTTGCGCTAGACTTCGACGCCATTGGCCGCCAGCTTTTTGCAGATGCCACCACAGCCAATGTAGGCCGTCCAATTGTTATAGTAATGGATGGCGAAGTAATTTCCGAGCCGATAGTTAACACTCCAATCCGCGATGGTAATGCAATAATCAGCGGCGGCGGCATGGGCTTTAGCATATCCGAGGCAGAATCTTTGGCAAGGCTAATCAACCAAGGTTCGCTGCCATTTGCCCTAAGTGTTATCAGCGATAGCCTAGTGGGAGCAAGGCTTGGTGCTGACGCACTTCGCACCAGTATTATTGCTGGTATTATTGGCCTTGCCTTGGTGCTTATTATCATGGCCGCTGTTTACAAAACCATGGGCCTTGCGGCAGACCTGGCGCTTATTATTTATGTAGTGCTGGTGCTTATTATCGTAAGCGCTATGGGCGTCACATTAAGCTTGCCTGGTATTGCCGGTTTGATACTATCCATTGGAATGGCCACGGATGCCAACGTAGTAATATTCGAGCGTATCCGTGAAGAAATCTTATCTGGCAAATCACTGCGCTCTGCCATGCGCACAGGCTACCGCCGTGCATGGCCAGCTATCATAGACAGTAACGTTACCACACTTATTGCAGGTGTTGTGCTTTTCCGCCTAGGTACAGGGCCAATCATGGGCTTTGCGCAAATTCTTATCATAGGTATATTGCTGTCCATGTTCACAAGCTTGCTGGTTACACGCATTATCACAAGCTGTTTCATGGATATTGGCATAGTTAAAACCAAGCATATCCTAAACAAAACCCAGCAAGAAGCCCTTGCTGCCGCTTCTGGCGAAGTTCATGTAGAAGTTAAACCAATTCCATTTGTACAAAAGCGTAGATCCTATTTCATCTTCTCTGGCGCGGTCATTGCAGTGGCAGTCGTATTCTCACTGTTCCACTGGCAGGCCGGCAATGGCTTCTTTAACCTAGACGTACAATTCTCTGGCGGAACAGCTATTACCGTAACCTTCGACCAACCCTTCGACACCTCAACTGTGGAAGATATAGTCCGTAATGTAACCGGCGAATCTGCACCAATGGTGCAATCCCTTGGGGCAACTATTGCAGGGGGCGCAGATGCAGAGCATCAGGCACTAATCCGCACCACAATAGACGAAGCAAACCCCGGCATGCGAGACGAGCTATTTTACGCCCTAATGGCAACGTTTAACCTTACCATGGACGATATCGAATACACAGATGTTTCTCCAGCGGTTAGCGCGGCCATGCGCCGTTCTGCCATGCTGGCGGTGCTGGTTTCGTCCCTGGCAATGCTTGTATACATTGCCATACGCTTCCGTGATATCCGCACTGGCGCATCTGCCGTGCTGGCACAGGTTCACGACGCTGTTGTCGTTTTTGGCCTATACGCAATCCTACGCATCCCCCTAAACGACGCCTTTATAGCCGTAATGCTAACCACCCTAGGTTACTCCATTAACGCGACAATAATAATCTTCGACCGCATACGCGAAAACAAAGGCCGCATGCCAAAAGCTTCCTACGAAGAACTAATAAACACAAGCGCAACCCAAACCCTACGCCGCACAATCCTATCCACCGCCACAACCTTCGCGGCAGTATTTATGCTGTATGCAATAGGCGTAGCCTCTGTGCGCGACTTCACCCTACCCATCATGGTGGGCCTACTATTTGGTGCTTACTCATCAATCTGCCTGTCTGGCAGCACCTGGTATATGATGGTGAAGAATAAAATTGCTAAGAAAGCTGCTTAGATGGCTGATTGAAACCATCTTGATTAAAACCGTCAGAGGCTTCGCCTCCGACACCTCCAAAAACTTTTTTGGAAAAAAGTTTTACCAAAAAACTTAATATTTAGAATTAATTTTGCAAAAAAGTCCTTGTTTTAGGGCTTTTTTGTTTTGAAGCTACGGTTTTCATCTCTTTTTTATAGAAAAAATGGTACCATACGGTACCATAATCACCGAAGAATGGTACCGTACGGTACCATTCTTTTGTTCCGACAAGCAAGCAACGAGTCAAATGTCCCGCTAGAGCGGATGGTGGGTCGGCAATGTGACTTCTGCCGCGATATTGAAGCTTTCACCGTGGTTTTAAAAGCTGTGGGCCAGACAGCAAAATAGCACAAAATGAGTATTCTACCCTGCAACTGTGAAATATTCGCAAGGGATTGTCAAAATATGTCCAGTTGTGTTAATATGTGGCTGGAGGGAATTGTCCCAAAAAAATAAAAGGAGCATGAAGATGAGTGGAGTTAGGAAGTATTCAGCAGAGTTGTTTGGCACGTTTGTACTGGTTCTTGTAGGTTGCGGCGCGGCGATGTTTTATGGGTTTGCCCCAGATTATGGACATCTGCATATTGCGCTGGCGTTCGGTTTGGCTGTAATGGCCATGGCCTACGCAGTGGGTGGCGTTTCTGGCTGCCATCTTAACCCGGCGGTTTCGCTTTCTATGTTGCTGGACAAGCGCATGAATGTTAGCGACTTTATCGCCTATATAGTGGCACAAGTTGCAGGCGCTATTGCTGCCGTTGCGGTTTTGTCATTTTTTGTTTCACAAGGCGTGCACGACCGTACCGGCGGTTTTGCAGCAAATGGCGTTGGCGCAATTTGCGATTTTACTGTAGCTGGTGCGCTTGCTATAGAAATTATTCTTACAGCCATTTTTGTTTTCGTAATCCTAAGCATAACAGCCAACGAGAAAATGTCTCGCATTGCGGGGCTAATCATCGGCCTTACGCTTACAGCCATGATTCTTATTGGCCTACCGCTTACAGGCGTATCTGTTAACCCGGCAAGAAGCATTGGCCCGGCAGTGTTCGCAGGCGGTACAGCAATGTCTGAGCTTTGGATTTTCATAGTTGGCCCGCTTGTTGGCGCAGTTATAGCATTCGTGCTTTTCCGCGTTATCTGCGGCAAAAAAGCAGAAGCTTAATATCTATAAAACATCTGCCAGCAGGGAAATTTTCCCTGCTGGCTTTTTTTGTCTTGACATAAGCCCCATCTAATGGTAAATTCCCTTGCACGGACTTTTAGCTCAGTTGGCAGAGCAATTGACTCTTAATCAATGGGTCCAGGGTTCGAACCCCTGAAAGTCCAGATTTTCGCCGAAAATGGCAAAGAAAAACCCCGAAGGAAATTCCTACGGGGTTTTTCTTTACAGTACATAAAATCCCATACAACACACATACTATCTACATGATAATTAGATTTCTTATATACGGCGCGGTGGGCTGCCTTATGGAAGTCCTTTGGACGGGGCTGCACGCCCTTAGAAGCAAGAACTTTAAGCTTAACTCAAACACCAGCCTATGGATGTTTTTTATCTATGGCTGTGTCATATTTATAGAGCCGGTTTTCCGGCTGGCGTACCCCCTAAACTTCATACTGCGGGGGCTAATTTATGCAACCCTAATACTGGCGGGCGAATTTCTAACCGGCACAGCACTAAAACGCGCAGATGTTTGCCCATGGGATTACTCCGCCACCCGTTACCATGTAAAAGGCATAGTAAGAATCGACTACGCCCCAGCTTGGGCGCTGGCCGGGCTGATATTTGAGAGAATTTATTTTATAGTGAAATAATTCGAAATCGATTTCGCCTGTCGCGGCAAAAACGCCTGAAACGCCTTATCTCGGCGTTTCAGGTGCCGCTCGGGGCGAGACCGTTTCTCATTTATTTCACTATAGTATGGCTTAAAACCATGGGTTTTGCCCATGGCCTCCATCCTAATCAACCACCATAACTAACGTACTAACCAAGCATTCTAAAGCCCGGCGTTGCTCGGTTTTTTGTACCGTTACCTTGAGGTCGTCGTGGATGAAGCTATCACCTTCTTCGGGGATTTTGCCCAGCATATCCACTATCCAGCCGCTTACAGATGGTGCTTCGCTTTCATCTTTCATTTCGTGTTTTTCGAAGTAGTCCCAGAAGTCGTCCATGCTGGCATTGCAAAGCACGCGGTACTCACCGCTGCCCAGTGGCACGAATTTTTCTATTACTTTGTCGCTTTCGTCCCATATTTCGCCCACAAGCTCTTCTAGGATATCTTCCATGGTTACGATGCCTTCTGTGCCGCCGTATTCGTCTGATACTATTGCCATATGGCTTTTTTCTTTTTTCAGCTTCTCTATGAGGTCGCCTAGGTTGGTTAGGGGCGCTACATATATTGGTTTTGTTATGATTCTTTCAAGGCTAGCGCCGTCGTTCCACTGGCCGCCGGTACTGTTGTTGTAGAAGTCGCGCATATGCAAAACACCCAGGATATGGTCAAGGGATTCGTGATACACGGGCAGGCGTGATAGGCCTGTGTCTTTAAATTTTTCGGCTATTTCTGCAGGGGTTGCGCCTTTGGCTATGCCCTTAACGTCCATGCGGGGCGTTAGCACATCTTTTACTTGCTGGTCGTTAAATTCGAGGGCGTTGTGCAGCAGTTCGCGGTCGTCTTCGTCTATCACGCCCTCCTGCTTGGCCTCGTCCACTATGGTGAAAAGTTCGTCTTCTGTGAAGGCCTTATCTGCCGAGGGTTTTATGATTAAGCTAAGGAACTTTTTCCAAACGGTAAAAAACGCGTTAAACGGCGTAAAAAGCACAACAAAAAACCGCAAGAAAGGCGCAAGCACAATGGCTACCCTCTCTGGCGATTCCTTAGCCAGCACCTTTGGCGTAACATCTGCAAAAACCACTAAAACCACCGTCAACACAGCAGTTGAAACGGTGGCGCCAATATCACCAAACCTACGAACAAACAAAACCGCACAAACCGAAGCCGCCGTCAAATTGGCAATATTATTGCCAACCAAAATGGTGGACAACAGTCTATTAAAATCATCATGAAGCGCCAAGGCCATTTTAGCCCTGCGGCTACCCTTTTGGCCTTTATCTGCCATGTTTTTTAACCTAATGCGACTAAGCGCAGAATAGGCCGTCTCGCTTGCAGAAAAAAATATCGACAGAATCAGCAATGCAAACAATACAATAAATGCCACTATATATCCCCTTCTATTTATGGTGCTTTATACCAATCTCAATTAAAATCGCCTTATTAGAGTTCTTCTGAAATTGCAAAAGCGCAATTTCAGAAGAAGCAAAAAATTGAAAATGCAACTTTTCCGAACCCCCTACGGGTATTTCGGAAGAAGTCTATCGTTCGCGGCAAGTTCGCCTCAATTTGTTGCTTCAAATTGAGACTAATATAACTATAACGGCTGAGCCGCCAACAATTTATACTTGCGAAGCTTCTCCACCGCCTGGGTGGCGATAAAAACCTCGCCACGCTCTAGCAAATACTGCTGGCTGATGGCGTTGGCCATATGTTTTTGCCCGTATTCGCAAAGCATCCCGTCTATTTCCCTTACCGCGGCCAGGGTCAATGTTTCGTTTTGAATAACTAAAAAATACCTGCCGTCCAACTTATGGGCCTGGCTTGGGAAATCATATCTATCATCAAACCCGGCAACAGCCGCGGCCATTTCTTCCATGTTGTCAAAAGAAAACACCGAAAACCCGTCTTCCATAGGTTGCTCTGGCTGCGAAATAATGTCGCCTTTCTTAAACATGGCCTCATGCTTCGCCTTGGGGATGAGGCTAATATTACCCTCCGTCCCCTGCTGCTGGCCAGAAATCTTCGTGACCACCACCACAAGACTATCCACGCCCATACGCATAGCCTCAAACATAAGCGGCGTATTCTCTGCAAAAAACTCGCCACCATCTTGCACAATCTCCATAATCTCCCTAAAAAGCTGCTGCGTTTTATCAGAAGCATAGGAAATCTCATTTATTTTCATATCTCGTTCTTCCAAATCCTGTGTTCTAAGTACAAAGCGCACCTGGTTCTCGCTAATCTTCTCTATCTTCATGGTCGCCCCCATCTAATCCGCAAAAGCCTCAAACGCAGTTAACAGTTTTACTTGCAGATAAGTATAAACTTCATAAGTTGCCGCAAGTATAATAAATGAAATGGACAATGTAAAGAGGCGATTACTGGTACAAGGCTATCATTATGCGTTGCGTGTAAAAACCTGAAGTCACCAGAGGTTTCGCCGGCTGTACCTCCACCACTTTTCGCAAGATTCGTTTCGTGAATCCGTCACAACCTGCCACCAGACTTCTTTCGGTTACATTTGAAAAAGGCTTGCGAAGAACTTTAACAATTATGGTACCATACGGTACCATAATTAGGTGAAAATGGTACCGTATGGTACCATTTTTGTGGCAAAAAACTGCTTTTCTCGCAACGCAACTTACTAAAAAGCCCATGAATCTGCCGTTTTTCAAATTAAAATTTAAAATTTTTTCAAAAATTTTTTCATATGTAACCCGAAAGAAATCGGGAAGCACGCAGTGCCGGGTTCACGAAGCGAACATTATGAAAACTTTTTGGAGTTGTGGCCGGCAAAACCTCTAGCGATTTTATCTTTGCCTAATACTCTCCAAAGCCGCCTGTAGCTGCACATCCAGGTACAGGGGTAGGTCGCCTATTTGACGGGATAGGGTCTCTTCCATTTCTACTATTATATCTGGGGTTACGCCTATGCCGTGTATGGATACGCCGCTTGGGGTGAAGTATTTGGATATTGTCAGCTTTATGCCTGTTCCGTCGGATAGGTAGCGCAGGGTCTGGACTATGCCCTTGCCGAAGGTTTGCTCACCCACTATTATGCCTACGCCAGTGTCTTTTACTGCGCCGCTTAGCACTTCAGATGCGCTTGCGCTGGCACCGTTTACTAGCACGGCCAAGGGAAGGCCAAGGTAATCACCGTCAGAGTTTATATAATGCCTGTTGCCTCGTACATCTTCGGTAAAGGCCACAAAACCTTCAGGGATTAGCTGCTCGGTTATGCTGCCCACTATGTTCAACATGCCGCCGGGGTTGCCCCTTACATCAATTACAAGGCCTGCCATACCGCTTTCTTGTAGCTCTGCTAAGGCGGCGTTAAATTGCGTAAGGGTTGGGCGTTCAAACCTGGTTATTCTAATATAGCCGATATCTTCTACCATGCGATGGTGTACGGTTTGGTGTTCTATGCTGCGGCGGGTGATTGTTACTTCAAAGCGGATGTTTTCGTAGGGGCGTAGTATTAGAAACTTAACATCTGTGCCTTCTTCGCCCTGTATCATACCCATTACTTCTGCCACTGGCCGGCCCACGGTGTCTATATCATCTACGGCCAGTATTATATCTCCTGCCATCAGCCCCATATGGTAGGCTGGGGCATCTTGCATTACATTGGTTATGCTTATGGTCAAGTCGTCTGGGTCCATCGCTACATTTATGCCCACCCCTACAAATGTGCCCTCGTTGCGCTCGTGGAAGGCAGCCACCGCATCTAGGTCAAAATACATGGTGTATGGGTCACCCACCGCGGCCAAAAAGCCCCTGTACATGCTATCCAGCATCTCGTCCAGCTCAAAGTCCATTATGGAATGGTTGTTTAGAATTGTGTACATCTCCATCACCTTTTGGTTTGGGCTAAGCCTGCCCCCCCAGCGCACATGCCGGTCGTAGGCATTTGACCCCATAATAAAAACAAGCATAAGCAGCACCCCCGCTGCCATTCCTGTAAAAAATGATTTTCTATTCTCCATTTATAAAACCTCCGTTTCATTTACATACTATGTAACAGCCCCGTCAAATATGGCAAAACCTTGTATCTGCGGGCTTTTTTATCACAAAACCGCAACATTTGGCGTTTCCTGTCGAAGAAATGTGTATTTTAGCGTAAAAATCCTATTGACTTCCATTTTTTTCCTGTTATACTGCCGATATGGAAATAATTTACATTTTTCTACCGCAAGCCCAGCGCACAATCTTCAAAATTTCCACGGGCAGCAAACCAATATGGGAAACATTGATGTTTCCACACACATAAGAGAAGGAGAAAAAAATGAACGAGAAAAAAATCACAATCCTAATGGCAGATGACAACAAAGATTTCTGCGATGCAATAGCCAACTACTTAGAAAAACAAAAGGACATGCAGGTGATAGCCACCGCCAGCGACGGCCTAGAAGCAATCGAAAAAATCCACTCCCACAAGCCAGACATAGCAATAATAGACGGCGTTATGCCAAAGCTAGACGGCCTAGGGGTGCTAGAGCGCTTAAACCTTACCTCCACCGCGGATTATGCGCCAATATGTATCATCCTGTCTGCCATCACCCACGACAAAATCACACAAAAAGCAATAGAACTTGGGGCTGAGTATTACATAGCCAAGCCCTTCGACCTAGACACCCTAGTGCTAAGAATCCGGCAGCTAAAAGAGCAACTAAAAACCCCAATGCAAAAAGGCGGCATAGGCTTCCGCAGCCAAAAAAACCGCGAAGTTAATCTAGAAACAAAAATAACCGGCATCCTGCACGACATTGGCGTACCAGCCCATATCCGCGGATACCACTACATGCGCGAAGCCATAATGATGGCCGTAGATGACCTAGACATCCTTAACTACATCACCAAAGAATTGTACCCCACAATAGCAAAAAAATGCAACACAACCCCCTCCCGTGTAGAGCGCGCCATCCGCCACGCCATAGAAGTAGCATGGTCCCGCGGGAAAGTAGAAATAATAGACAGCCTCTTTGGCTACACAATAAACAACCACAAAGGAAAACCAACAAACAGCGAATTTATAGCGCTGATTGCGGATAGACTTAGGCTGGAGCTAAAGGCCAGTTAGTTCCCGGCTGCTAATATTTGCAGATAATGCATGCGCAACGCACTCTACAAAAACCCTTCTACCAAAACATGCACACCCATAGCCACCAAAATAGCCCCGCCCACAAAAACAGCCTTCGACTTAAACTTCAACCCAAAAATCAACCCAATCTTTACTCCGGCCACTGACAGTAGCAATGTTGTTATGCCTATAAACGAAACAGCTACATTCACGTTTGCCTCCACAAACGCAAATGATATCCCCACTGCCAGCGCATCAATGCTTGTTGCCACGGCTAGGGGAATCATTTGTTTTGGGCCAAAGTTGAAGCTGGCCCTGCCTGCTGGGCATTCTCGGTCTGGGCATGGGGTGGGCTGGCAAGTTCGGTCTTTGCAATGTACGTTTTTTATGGCATCGTAAATCATTTTGCCGCCCAGGTAGGTTAGTATGGCAAACACGATGTAGCTGTCGAATGCGAACATCCGCGCCGGGAAGAAACTTGCGCCCAAGTAGCCGATTATCGGCATCCCCGCCTGAAATGCACCAAAATATAACCCTACAATTAGGGCTTTTTTTATGTTGAATTTTTCCTGGGTAAGGCCGATGGTAACTGCCACGGCAAATGCATCCATAGACAGCCCAATGGCCACCAAAAATAGCTCTAAAATGTTCAATTATATGCTCCTATACCAGTTTGGGATACTGGTGGTAAATTCATCGAACATAGCCGACATGAAGCTGGTGTTGGCCATGATATCGCGTATGCCTTCTTCGTGGGCGCTGTGGCGCATGGAACGCACCACATGCCCTATGGCGTACCAGCCGATATACAGCGCCAACAGGCCGAAAAAATCCTCTGGCACCTGCCCGCCAAAGTACCCGTCCACCTGCCCCTTTGGGAACTCACGACTTAAACGTGCCGCCCATACCAGCCCGCCAAATTCTTCCCAGCCGTCGCCAGGGCTGCATATTTCGCAGTCGATAAGCCCCAGTTCACCATTCGGCGTTATTATTAGATTGCCTATGTGGAAATCCCCATGCCGTATCACCTGCGGGCGGGCGCTTAGCAAATGTCGGTTGTTGGTTACATATTCTAATATCGCCTTTTCTGGCGGCATTGTAATCCCGGTTTCATGATATGCAGCTATTTCGTCGTCTAAACGCTTACCGAAGCTGTGTTCCCAGCTGGTTTCCGCAGTGGCAGCAGAGGCATCATGCATTTTGCGCAATATTTCCCCAGCCTTCACACCCAAGGAATACTGTGTTGCGCTGTCTAAATCTTTTAACACATCCTCAACCGCCACACCTTCAATCCAGCCCATTAGCATGTAAACGCTCTTGCCGCCGTTGCAGATGCCAAGTTCGAACGGCCGCGACACATTTATGCCCATGGAGAATAACCGCTGGAAATTTTTAAACTCCGCCTCGCGTTCACCATAGGTAGAAATATCCGCCACCCGCACAAGATACGCCTGGCCGCTGCCGTCTGTCACCTTAAATTTATTATGCTGAGACCAGCCCCATTGGGGGATTTCTATGTTGCGCCACTGGCTGTATTGGGGGATGTCTGTAATCATTTTAATTTGCTTGTTCATTGGTGTATTGCGTCCTTTCTGTGTACTATTGTATCATTTTTGTGGGGATTGTACAAAGCCGCACTGCATCCAATTTTAACCCGGCTGCGAGATGCACACGGAATCAGCCTCCCCGCAGGGGATTGACATTTTCTAAGGTTGGGGTTATATTATAGTTGAATGTACGTTCAACTTAAAGGAGAATTCTTATGCGAGCAGAGCAGTTTACATGTGATTGCGAAGCCATCCACGAAGATGTAATCGCCAAGGTGCGTGGCATTATGCCACCTGCAGAGGATTTTTTTAACCTGGCTGGTATGTATAAAATGTTCGCCGATGGCACCCGCATTAAAATTTTATGGGCGCTGTCAAAGGAAGAAATGTGTGTATGCGATTTGGCCGTGCTGCTTGGCATGACAAAATCTGCCGTGTCACATCAGCTAAAATCGCTGCGGTTGGCTAATTTGGTGCGGCATCGTAAAGATGGCAAGATGGTATTTTATTCACTGGCAGACAACCATGTGGTTGATATTTTCCAAAAAGGTTTCGAACATATTTTGGGCTGTTATAGTGAAATAAATTAGAAACGGTCTTGCCAAAGCGACGCCTAAAACGCCGAGATAAGGCGTTTTACCGCAGAAGGTGCGACCGATTTCGAATTATTTCACTAGAGATTTTGTAGCCATCGCTGTTAGATTAAATTCAGTTGGTCGGAAAATCCGACCAACTGAATTTTTCCAGAATGTTTTCTAGCCGCGGTTTCACTTTAGCGTTGCTGTTGCAAAAGGTCACCAAAATTTTTTACGAACATAATTGAACCACTATTCAATTATCATACCTCCCCCACCCCGCTGCAAAACCCAATGCGCAGCCAAATTGCCACTTTTAACAAGCACCGCTTACCTGACAACGCTTCATCCTCAGCTTTCCCATCGCATAAACCCACCAAAATTTTTTGCAAACACGGTTGAGCCATCGCTCAACCATAACAGGAGGAATAAAAATGGAAAACTGCTGCCAATCAAACAGCAACAACAATCACCCAACCCACCACAAAGTCTTATGGCTGGCGACCGGCATGGCCACATTTATGGCAGGGATGTTCTTTCAATACTTGCCAGCCCTAAACCCGCAAGTAGCCCTGCCGCTTTTCGTTGCCAGCTATCTGCTTTTGGGCAGCAAAGTCCTGCTTAAAGCCGCCCGCAACATACTGCGAGGCAAAATTTTCGATGAAAACTTTCTAATGGGCATCGCCACTATTGGCGCAATTGGCATTGGCAAGCTGCCAGAGGCCACGGCGGTTATGCTTTTTTACCAAGTTGGCGAGTTCTTCCAGGCCCTGGCGGTGGCCAAATCTAAGCGCGATATCCAAAACCTAATGGATATCTGCCCAGATTACGCCAACCTTCTGCTTCCCAGCGGGGAATCCCTGCAAGTAGACCCCAACACAATAAAAATCGGCGACCTTATCCTAATAAAACCCGGCGAAAAAATCCCAGTAGACGCCATAATCACCAAAGGCCAAAGCCTAATAAACACCAGCGCCCTAACCGGCGAGCCTACGCCAACACAAGCCGCCCCAGGCTGCCAAATCCTCTCTGGCTGTATAAATCAAACCGGGCTGATTACCGCCCGTGCCACAAAAACATTCGACAAATCCACAGCCTCCAAAATCCTAGACCTAGTAGAAAACGCCGCAGAAAACAAAGCCCCAACAGAAACCTTCATCACAAAATTCGCAAAATATTACACCCCTGCGGTGGTAGCTGGTGCGGTGTTGCTGGCAGCCATCCCGCCACTGTTCTTTGGCGGCGAATGGGGCGATTGGATTTATCGCAGCTTGATATTTTTGATAATCTCCTGCCCGTGCGCCTTGGTGCTGTCTATTCCTATGGGTTTCTTCGGGGGTATCGGCAGCGCGTCGCGCCGCGGTATCCTGGTAAAAGGCGGCAATTTCCTAGAAGCCATTGCCAACCTGCACACCGTGGCTTTCGACAAAACCGGCACACTTACCCAGGGGCAATTTAAGGTCACGGGCATCCACCCCACGGGCGGCCTCACCGCCGCAAAATTGCTGGAATACGCCGCCCATGCAGAAGCTTTCTCCAGCCATCCCATAGCCCAGTCCATCCTGCGCGAATACGGCCGCGACCTTAACAATGCCGAAATCTCCCAATATGAAGAAACCCCTGGCTACGGCATCACAGCCATATACAAGGGTAAAAAAATCCAAGCCGGTAGCGAAAAATTCCTGGCCGCAAGCCTTCCCCCACTCCCAGCCAACCCCACCCAAACCACCGTCCACATAGCCGCAGACGGCATCTACGCAGGCAATATCACCATCGCAGATGAAATAAAACCAGACAGCCACGGCCTAATCCCCGCCCTAAAAAACCTAGGCATCCGCCACACCGTAATGCTATCTGGTGACAACCCACATACCGCCCAAGCCGTAGCCCACGCCCTATCCATAGACGAAACCCACGCAAGCCTATTACCTCACCAAAAAATCGAAAAACTCCGCCAGCTACCCCGCCCCCTAGCCTACCTGGGCGACGGCATAAACGACGCCCCAGCCCTAGCCACCGCTGATATTGGCATAGCCATGGGCGGCCTAGGCTCAGACGCTGCAATAGAAGCCGCAGACATAGTAATAATGACAGACCAACCCTCGAAGCTAATAGAAGCCATAAAAGTAGCCCGTTTCACCAAGCGCGTTGTCTGGCAAAACATCATCCTAGCCCTAACCGTCCAAATCCTATTTCTATTCCTAGCCACCCTAGGCATAAGCTCCCTATGGGAAGCCGTATTCGCAGACGTAGGCGTGTCGCTGATAACTGTGTTAAATAGTATGCGGATACTAAAACCGCCAGAGGCTCTGCCTCCGGCACCTCCGCCCACTTTTTGAAAAAAGCGTGGCAAAAACTTTACAATTTATTTTGGGAAAAACATGCTATGTATATCCCTTCCCGAAAACATTAAACATCTGATATAATAGACTTCTTCCGAGATTCCCGTAAAGGGGCTTCGGAAAAGTTACATTTTCAATCTTTTGCTTCAGAATAACTCTACTCAAAGAAAACCATAAAAGGAGAAATCCCATGACCCCCTTCACCCTAAAAGTAACAGGCATGTCCTGCCAACATTGCGAAAAAGCAGTAACCAACGCCCTAGAAGACATTGGAATCACCGCCACAGTCTCTGCCAAAACCTCCACCGTAAACGGCCAATACGACCCCGCAAAAACCACCTTAGAAGCCATCCAGAAAGAAATTACCGAAGCAGGCTATACCGTCCAGTAAAGGAGGCCGCCAATGCACACCGCCCAAGCCAAACTAACCCTACACATCCCCCACGCCACAAGCCTCAAAGACAAGCGGCAAATCCGCCGCAGCCTAATAGAAAAAACCCGCAGTAAATTTAACGCCGCCATAGCCGAAGTAGCCACCCAAGACAGCCACAAAACCCTCACCATAGGTCTGGCCACAGTCTCTGGCGAAGCATCCCATGCAACAGCCTCCCTAGATGAAATCATCCGCAGCATAGAACTATGGGCAGAAAACCTAGGGGCGCAACTGGAGGAAATCCATGAGCTTTAACAAATTCATATCCAAGCAGCTTTCCGCCCCAACAGGCATAAGCGGCAGGATAATCGGCTATTTCATGAACCGCCAAAACATCCCACTTTACCAGGCCACCATAAAGCATCTGCAACTCTCTGGCGGCGAAACCATCCTGGATATTGGCTGCGGCAGCGGATACGTGCTAAATATGATTGCCCAGCAGCAAAGCGGCATTTTCACCGGGATAGACCTATCACAAAGCATGATAAACACCGCCACCCGCCGCTACAAAAAACACAGTAACATGACCTTCCACCGCCAAGACCTAGCCGCAATGGCCTTCCCGGCCGGGGCTTTTAGCCATGCCTATACCATTAACACCGTCTACTTCTGGGGCAGCCCCGCCGCAACCATGCAGGAAATCTACCGGGTATTGCAGCCAGGCGGTATTTTTGTCAACTGCTTCTATTCTGACAAAACGCTAGACCGCTTCGCCTTCACAAAACACGGCTACAGGCGGTTTCCACAGGCAGAGCTATCCGCCGCAGGGGAGAGCGCCGGGTTTAGCCTAGAAATCCTGCCCATATTAGGCGGTGATGCGCTTTGCTACCGCTATCGCAAACAGGGCAGATAGCTGTCGGGTTTGTTATGTTAAGCTATAGTGAAACAAATGAAAAACAGTCTCGCCAAAGCAGCACCTGAAACGCCAAGACAAGGCATTTAAGGCGTTTTTGCCACGACAGGCGAGACCGATTTCGAATTATTTCACTATAATATAAAAAGGATGATGAACATGGTTGAATCGAGATGCGGCCTAAAATGCAGCGAATGTACTTACCGGGAATCCATGAACTGCGCCGGCTGCCTAGCCATAGACAACCCCTTCTGGGGCGAATGCGAGATAAAAAACTGCTGCGAGGCGAAGGGCCATAGCCATTGCGGTGGCTGTAGCCAAATCCCATGCGACAACTTAACCGCCTTCGCCTTCGAAGGAGATGAAAGCGACAACGGCACGCGCATAGAGCATTGCAAAACCTGGGCGACAGAAGGCTTTTTTAGCCCTACACAATTTGTGCAGGATATGGCCAGCCGAAATGCCGCGGCGCTAAAAGAGCATTTCACCCCAGGGGCGGTAATCCGCTGGCTAGACAGCCGCGAAGAATTTACCCCAGAAGAATATATCCGCGCCAACTGCGAATACCCAGGCCAATGGCAGGGTAAGCTGCAAAAGGTAGAAAAACTAGCCCAGGCAGATAATCTGGTGATGATAACCCAAATCAGCTCTGGCAAGCTGGCATTTAACATAACTTCCTTCATAAAGCTGCAACAAGGCAAAATCGCCCAGCTTGAAGAATATTACAGCGAATGCGGAGAACCGCCACAATGGCGCAAAGATATGAAAGTAGGTAAACCGATATGATGCGTAACCCAACCCAAACCATAGGCAATTTGATAGACAAGCAGGGCGTAGCCTTCATTGGCTCGGTAGATGCAGACGGCTTCCCAAACATGAAAGCCATGCTACCACCCCGCAAGCGTGAAGGTATCGGGCAGTTTTGGTTTACCACAAATACATCTTCCCAGCGGGCGGCGCAGTACGCAGCAAACCCAAACGCCAGTATCTATTTTATGGACAAGCGCTTCTTCCGCGGGGTGATGCTGCTTGGGAAAATGGAAGTATGTACAGATGCCGCCACCAAGGAGGCCATATGGCAAGATGGCGACGAAAAATACTACCCAGCAGGCCACGCAGACCCAGATTATTGCGTGCTAAAATTCACTGCACATAAGGGCCGCTATTACAGCAATTTCAGCTCTGAAACTTTCGAGGTGCAACCATGATACAAAATTACGAAGATTTCACCGAAGCCCTGCTACATGCAGGGTTTTCTATGGCGGGCGGCAGCGCAGACGGCATTTACGCCATCATCAACTGGATATGGAACGAGCCGCCGCCCTACCCCACCCCCATTGCCTGGCATACCGGCGACCAAGCCACAGACCCTTGGCAATGGCGAATGCGTGTGCTAAACTAGCGCAGCGACATAGCCTACGCCAAAATCTTTAACAAAAAATCTGGCTTTGTAACTGAAACATGGTATCCGTATTTTTTAGCAGCCAGGCGCAAAGCCTCAAGCGGCCACATAAAATCCTTTGAAGAAGCACATGCAGCCGGCGAAATAAGCCACGATGCAAAACGCCTCTACCAAACCCTAACCGGCCTTGGCATACTGCCGTCAGACGCCCTAAAGGCCGAAGCCGGCTATAACCGGGAAAGCAAATCCGCCTTCGACCGCGCCCTAACAGAATTGCAAATGAAAATGTACATTACCATGTGTGGCTGCCAGCAAAAATTCACAAAAAAAGGCGAAGAATACGGTATGCCCGCCACGGTTTTTTGCAGCACGGAGAATTTCTTTGGCAGCGGCGTGTTTGAAGAGGCCGCAAGGCTTAGCCGAGATGAAGCGGTGGAGGCCATAATGCAGCAGGTGTTGATGCTAAACCCAAATGCGGAGGAGAAAAAAATCGCTAAGTTTATATTTGGGTAGCGTGAAGCATACCCATGCCAACACCTGTAAGCATGATTCCATGAGTGGATTTTCGTAATTGTATAGATATATCTTTCAAAAACCCCGCTTTTCAAAAAGCGGGTGAAGATGTGGCCAGCGAGGCCTACAACGGCCTCATACATATTGCTCAAAAATTAGCCGCGCCTTCTCCCTAATTGTCTCCTGCAAATGCGCGGGCTCTAGCACTTTTGCATGTTCGCCGAAGGATAGCAAAAAACCATGCACCCAGCTATCTTCCGGCCATGTAACGCTTATTATATAGCTGCCGTCGGGTAGCTTTTCTTCTATGTTGCCGCAAAATTCATCAAACACCCGATACGCCATTTGGGGTGCTATTTGTAGCCTTACGGTGATATCCTGACTTTTATCGGCTTGGGGCTGGCTTTCCACTGCGGTAGTCAGTAAATCCCTTTCTGAGAAGTTTTCGTCTGTAATCGCAAGGTTTTGCACCCTAGAAAGCTTATAAACGCGCATATCCTGCTTGGCCAGGCAAAAGCCCTTAACATACCAAGCCTTGGCCTTAAACCAAAGCTGAACCGGCTCTACCCGCCTGAATGTCTGCTGGCCGCTGGCGTTAAAATATTGAAACTCCACCACCCGCCGCTCTAAAATGGCGGCCTTAAAGTCACTAAAATTGTCGCTGGAATATCCCCAATCTGAATAATCAACCTCTAGCCAATTGGTGGCTGTCTTGTTAAACACCTGCGAAAGCTTGCCCAGCAACCGCTCTGCCTCTGCGGCGTTAACATTAGCCAGCCCATGCAGGCTGTTTAAAATCTCGTCTTGCTCTTGGGCGCTAAGCAGCGACTTATCCAGCACAAAACCAGGCAGCAGTCGTATGCCGCCACCCTTACCCTTTTCTGCATAAACAGGCACCCCCGCCAAACTAAGGGCATCCACATCCCTATAAATAGTCCGGGAAGACACCCCAAAATGCTCTGCCAGCTCACGGGCGGGCACATTCTTCTTATTAAGCAATATGTAAATTATCTCGAACAACCTATTTGCCTGCATTACAATCACCCAGGTTGATGATAGCATAAGTTGTGAGAATTTAAAACCATAGCCTTCGCCCAGGGTGGTTCGGGCAGTATAGCCGACAGATTTAAAAAATGGTACCATACGGTACCATAAATCGGTGAAAATGGTACCATACGGTACCACTTTTTGGCCAAAAAACCGCTTTTCCAGCAAAACAATTTGCAAAAAAGGCCGTAATTCCGCCATTTCATATGAACAAATTAAAGTTTTTTTGTATATAGTGAATTAACTTCAAAATTGTCCAAGGCGAAGCCTTGAGCAATTTTGAAGTTACATGAACGCCCTGCACCGACGCAGCGAAGCGTAGGAGGTGCAGTCAGACAGCGTTAGCTGGCTGAG
>WQVK01000023.1 GCA_009784025.1 Defluviitaleaceae bacterium | reverse complement strand
TGCTTGCTGCCGCATGTCGATTACCGCTTCCAGCCATTGTATTATGTTATTCATTGCTACACCCCGTTTTTTGGGCTTATTTTACCATATCGGGGTGGTTTATGTGTTCATGCGTTTGTCGTGCTTGAATAATGTCTAAATGTATGATATTTTATGGGAAAAATCGGTGCCGAGGTGATTTTATGACAAAGATAATGGTAGTGGATGACGATAAGCATATCGCCGAGCTTATTTCGCTGTACCTGCGCAAGGAAGGCTTCGAAACCCGGGAAATACATAACGGGCGCGTTGCAGTGGAGGCATTTGCAACATATGCTCCTTCATTGGTGCTGCTGGACCTTATGCTACCAGAAATGGACGGCTATCAGGTATGCCGTGAAATCCGCAGAATGAGCCAGACTCCAATAATTATGCTAACTGCAAAGGGCGAAACATTTGACAAGGTGCTGGGGCTAGAGCTGGGTGCCGACGATTATATTGTAAAACCATTCGAGCCAAAGGAGTTAGTGGCCAGGGTAAAGGCCGTTTTGCGCCGGTTTGACAACAAAACCCCAACCGCCAGCAGCGCAATTGTAATGCCCAACCTGACAATAGACCCAGAGCGGTTAATCCTAATATATCACGGCAAAGAGCTTGACCTACCGCCAAAAGAATTTGAGCTTATGTACTACCTAGCCAGCCACCCCGGCCGCCCATTTACCCGTGAGCAGCTGCTTTCTGCCTGTTGGGGTTACGATTTTGCAGGGGACACTCGCACCGTGGATGTTCATGTAAAACGTCTGCGGGAAAAAATGAACAAAAACGACAACTGGGCCATTAAAACCGTATGGGGTACAGGTTATAAATTTGACAAAATAAGCGGTGATTCCCATGACCATTAGAGAACATAAGGAACAGCGAGAGCAGGCATACCTTAGCCCCTACGCCGCCAAAAGCATCAACAGCGCCGGCCGCAAGCTCCCTAGCGAAAAATGTGACCTGCGTACAGAATACCAAAAAGACCGCGATAGAATCACCCATTGCAAGGCCTTCCGCAGGCTAAAACATAAAACGCAAGTTTTCATTTCGCCAGAGGGCGACCATTATCGCACCCGCCTTACCCATACCCTGGAAGTGGCACAAATAGCCCGCACCATAGCCAGCGCGTTAAGCTTAAATGAAGACCTAACCGAGGCAATAGCCCTCGGCCACGACATGGGGCATACGCCATTTGGCCACACCGGCGAAGATGCTCTAGACACCCTGCTTCCCGGCGGTTTCCGCCACAACGAGCAAAGCGCCCGTGTTGTAGAGCATTTAGAAAATGAAGGCCGTGGCCTAAACCTTACCGCAGAGGTAATAGACGGCATCTTAAACCACCGCACATCTTGCAACCCGTCTACCTTGGAAGGCCATGTGGTACGTATATCCGACAAAATCGCCTACACCAACCACGACCTAGACGATGCCCTGCGCGCGAAAATCCTATCATCAGCAGATTTCCCCGAGTATATAAACGAAACCCTGGGTAAAACCCCTTCCCAGCGCATAGACTTTATGGTTAAAAACCTCGTGGAAAACAGCCTAAACAAGCCAGAAATCTCATTCTCGCTAGATGTGGCCAAAATCACCAACGAGCTGCGCCTCTTTCTTACAGAAAATGTATACGCAAACATGCTGTTGCACCACAGGGAGCGCAATAAAATCCAAACCATGCTGCGCCTGCTTTTTGAATATTATTCAGAAAACCCGCAAAAACTACCGCCAGAACTTACCGCCCGCATGGACAACAACCCCACCCAAACCGTGGCAGATTACATCGCAGGCATGACAGACCGCTTTGCAATGAATTCTTTCAGTGATATTTTCATCCCAGAAGCTTGGAACTAAACAACCCTGGCTGCATATTATGGAGGTAACGACAATGTTCAATAAAGGCAGCATGATTTTTATAATCATAACCTTGGCCATCACCATACCGGCCGCGATTATATTAAGCCCTGCTGACGATATTGGGGGGATTGAAATGACCTCTGTTAACCGCCGCATATCCGCCAGCGAAGCACGCGAAAAAATGAAAGCCAACCCGGCGGCCATCATACTAGATGTACGCAACCACAGCGAATTCGCCACAGGCCACATCCCAGGCGCAACCCTTCTGCCATTAAGCGATATATACAGCAAAGCGCCCACCGTGATACCTTACAAAAACCACATGGTTCTGGTCTACTGCCGCAGCGGCGTAAGGAGCCAAGACGCCATAGAAAAGCTGCTAGATATGGGCTATACAAACGTATACAACTTCGGCGGGATAATGTCTTGGCCTTATGAGATAGAGTGATATAGTGAAATGAGTTAGAAGCGGTCTCGCCAAAGCGGCATCTGAAACGCCAACCCAAGGTATTTCAGGCATTTCGCCGCCACAGGCGAGACCGTTTTAGAATCATTTCACTGTAATAAAATCGTCAAAAATTTTGCCTCGACACCCCTTCTTTTTTGGAAAAAAAAGAAGCAAAAAAACTTTAATATTTTATTTTTATAAAAATAGCGTATTTCCGGGCTTTTTCACCTGTGTCGTCTTCAAAAAGAGGGTTTTTTGCCATAAAAATGGTACCATACGGTACCATTTTGCCCGATTTATGGTACCGTATGGTACCATTTTCAGCCCTTATTAAAGTTTGTGGGATACCAGTGAAGCCTCCGACAGTTTTATAGTAGAGTTCTTCTGAAATTGCAAAAAACGCAATTTTAGAAGAAGCAGAAGATTGAAAATGTAACTTTTCCGAAACCCCCTACGGGAATTTCGGAAGAAGTCTAGTGAAACAAATCAACTGACTATAATAGTTGACATTCTCCCATTACAATGCTATACTCCATCAAAAGCAGAAGAGCCACTTCTCACCCTCGTGCCGGTTTTGTAAGCCGTGTTAAAGGGTCGTGTTTATTAAAAAGCACTTTGGGCGATTTTTTCGCCGGGTTGTGGTGAGCTTATGGCTCGCTTTTTTTATTTTCTGAAGTAGCGCAAGGCCTGGTATTTTCCGGGTTCATTATGAAAGGGGCTGAATAGTTATAGCCGATTTAATGATTAACGAGCAGATTAGGGACCGCGAGATTAGACTAATCGACGCAGACGGCACGCAGCTAGGTGTCATGTCCAGCCGCGACGCGCAGCATCTTGCAGACGAAAAACGCTTGGACTTAGTTAAGATTTCGCCAACGGCAAAGCCGCCAGTGTGCAAAATCATGGACTATTCTAAATTCAAGTTCGAGCAGTCCAAAAAGGAAAAGGAAGCAAGAAAGAAACAACGCACCGTTGACATTAAAGAAATAAGGCTGTCGCCAAACATCGACACCCACGACATCGAGGTCAAGGTGAAAAAAGCCCGTGGCTTCTTAAAAGACGGCGATAAAGTTAAAGTAACTATCCGCTTCCGCGGCCGGGAACTTGGCCGTACAGAAATAGCCTACACCATCATGAGCGACTTCACTCAAAAGATAACAGACCTGGGCAATGTAGAAAAACCACCAAAAATGGAAGCCAGAAGCATGGCTATGTTCCTATCGCCCAAAACCCAGCAAGAAAAAGACAAACTAGAACGAGAACAGAAAAAGGAGGAAGCCATTAACGGGCAAGCCCAGTAATGGCAACTAATTATGCCAAAATTAAAAACTAAAAAAGCCGCAGCCAAACGCTTTAAAATAACCGGCACAGGCAAATTCAAGCACCCAAAAGCAAACAAGCAACATATCCTAGGCAAAAAAAGCCCCAAACGCAAAATGACCCTTCGCAAAATGGGCATGGTAGACAAAACCAACGAAGCAGCAGTACGCCAAATGATGCCCTACGCCTAAGGGCAAAGGCTAAACAAACCAGAAGCGCCGCCAGCAGGCCACGCTTCAATATGTACAAGCTTTAATAAATATACTATTTACGTGCACAGCACGCACCTCAAGCGGCTAGCTTGGCTTTGCCAAGCGCAGTGGCGGGGTTTGGGGCAGCGCCCCATTAAAATGGAGGTAATTAAAAATGGCAAGAATAAAAGGCGCAGTAAAAGCCAAAGCTAAACACAAAAGGACGTTAAAACTCGCAAGAGGTTATAGAGGTGCAAGAAGCAAACAGTACCGCGCAGCAAAACAAGCTGTTATGCGCGCAATGGCGGCAGCATTCGCTGGTAGGAAGCAAACCAAGCGCGAATACCGCCGGTTATGGATTGCTCGTATCAACGCAGCAGCACGTACCAATGGCGTAAGCTACAGCCAGTTTATGCATGGCCTTAAGAAAGCTGGCATTGATATCAACCGCAAAATGCTGGCCGAAATGGCCGTTAACGATGCCGCGGCTTTCACAAAGTTGGCTCAGATGGTCGTATCCTAGGCAACATTGGCTAACCGTGAGCTATGCCTCACCGCAGTAAATACGCGGCTTTGGGCGTGTTTACGGGAAGTGGCATATGCCAGCAAATGATTAATCAATGTTTCCTATAAATAATAATTGTATATTTCATGCAAATTTTACAGATAATATGTTAAGTTCATGCAAATGATTTTATGGCGTAATACAAATCCTCATTTAAAAACAATGTTCGCTGCCGGCCAAAACGCCCCGTGCAGCGACATGAAGCTTCCATCTGCAAGCTTTGTTTTAAACGGGATTAGTATCAGCCGGCCATCATAAACATCACAAGGAGGAACAACATTGAAAGCAACCGGTATTGTAAGACGGATAGACGACCTTGGCAGGGTGGTTATTCCGAAAGAAATACGAAGAACATTACGCATCCGCGAAGGTGACCCCTTAGAAATCTTCACTGATAGAGAAGGGGAAATCATCCTAAAAAAATATTCACCAATTGGCGAACTTGGCGCGTTTGCAAAAGAATTTGCAGAAACCCTTAGCCAAACTTCCGGCCATATCACCTGTATCGTTGATAAAGACCAAATAATTGCAGTTTCTGGCGGCGCAAGGAAAGAATTCCTAGACAAAAACATCTCTAGCGAACTTGAAAAAGCCATAAATGGCCGCAATTCCCTATCCGCCAACAGAAACGACGCCGCCTTCGTGCCCGTATTAGAAGACGACGACCCAAAAACCTACAGCAACCAATTCATAGCCCCAATAATCTGCGAGGGCGACGTTCTAGGCGCAGTAGTTCTACTATCCCCAGACAAAAAAATGGGTGAAGTAGAAGGTAAACTGGCAGCAAACGCCGCAAGCTTCCTAGGCAGGCAAATGGAGCAGTGAGGATAAAGGACAAGACCACCAGCTTCGCCGACCACAATTACAAAACTTTTTTGGAAAAAAGTTTTATCAAAAAAACTCTAACATTGGGTTTGTGTTTTATCCCAATATTAGAGTTTTTTTAATTTGAATTTTTGGAGGTGTAATCGTCGAAGCCTTTAACAGTTTTATATCCTAATCTTCACCCAGCTTGATAGCCTGGGCGATTTTTATTCGGGAGATATACATTCCTAATACCGCTAAGCATAGGATTACCATTACGCCTATTACGGTGTATAGGTTTATATAGTCTTGCACTTCGGTTTCTACCATTAGTGGGATTACTTGCTGGGCTGCGGTGTAGGATACTTGGATTAGCGGCACGAAAAGCCTTGCGCTTATTTCGCCCACCACTGCGCCTATGGCTATTGCGGTGAATGTGATGAATATTTGCTCGTTTATTAGTAGGCCAAGGAGGCCGCGCATGCTCATTCCCATGGCGCGGAAGATACCGAACTGCAACACGCGGGATTTTATGGATAAAATCCAGTAAATAAGGAAGCCAGTAAAGCATACTAGCAATGTTACAATAAAGCCGACTGTAAGTACGCCGTTTGTGCCTTGTAGTATTGGGTCGCTGCGGCTGTCAACTAAATCCGCCTTGGCGTCTGTAAATTCTATTATATTGATGCGATGATAGTCTGTAAAATCATAGAAAAAGCGGTTTGTTTCTGTG
This sequence comes from Defluviitaleaceae bacterium, assembly GCA_009784025.1. Classification (GTDB taxonomy): domain Bacteria; phylum Bacillota; class Clostridia; order Lachnospirales; family WQUN01; genus WQVK01. The sequence continues at coordinate 34,093 of WQVK01000023.1, read as the reverse complement.
TTGGTACGCATCCAGATATGATAGGGCTGCACACCCCAAGAGCTTTGCAAATGCCCAAGGTTGGCAATCACCAGGGATTGCGGTAGTTCTACCACATTGTCGTCAATTTCCACACGCTGCACCGGCGCAAAACCCGGCCAATGCTCTACAAAGCCCATTACAATACCACGGGCGCTTACGCCGTGGGTATTGGTGAATGTGATGGTGTCACCCAGGGCTACGCCGCTTATGGTGCGGAAGTTATCGGACAGCAGCACACCGTCATTTCTGGTGGCAAGCACATTTAGGAAGTTATTAATATGGGTGCGTAGCAAGTCATCCCTAAACCAAATTGTGTCGCCAAAAGTGTGAGTTTCGATGCCCATCAGCTCTACGGTGGTGTCAGAGATGGTAACTTCCTGCCGCTGCACCCTAGACAATGCATCCACTTCGTCAAAATGGGTAAAACGCTCGAAATCTGGCGGCATAAATCTTGTTTGCGTTCCTGCGGCGGTTATGGTAGAGATACTGCGCCAATGCTCTTGGAAGGTCAAATCTGCGCCGGCCAGGTATCGGATTTGATGGTCGTTGTTCAAATTGATGGTTCTGGCGGCCTGGGCACTGAAAGTACCCACGCTTAGGGTAAATAGCAAGAATATCATGATAAACTGCTCTTCGCCTGCAGAACGCACAACCTTTATAAGCGACGCATAAGTAGCCGGCGACCATAACCTAGCCCCCAGCCTATAGATAAGCCGCACAAACAGCGGAAAAGCCCGCAAGCAAAGCAGCCCCAGCCCCATAATAAACAGCGAAGAGCTTAAGTAAAGCAGCGGGTCTACAGATTGGGCATCTGTAACGGTTTGCGCCATGGCCTCACGGCTTTGGTTAAAATTGTACAGCGCATAAATGGCCACGCCAAGGCAAAGTACATCCAAATAAAAACGCTGCCACGCTGGTTTTTTCACGCTTCCTGTGCGGCTGCGCTTATGATCAACAATCCCCACTTTGGAGAATCTTATAACCGGCAAGAACATTGTCAGAAACGAAAGCAGCATGGCCAAGCCGGCAATCATAAGCACATCTGGCGTAATTTCTACTATGATTGCCGTACGCTGCACCAAATACAAGAACCCGCTAGACGCGCCCAAAACTCTACATAGCTGCACCCCAAGCCAAAGCCCTGCCGGGTAACATATGGCCGCCACGAAAAAGCCCTGCATCGCATACAGCCCCAAAATTTGTGGGCGGCTTGCGCCACGGCTCTTTAGAACAGAAATCTCGTTCTGCTCTAGCTGCAAAATCTGGCGGCTTACCATGTAAATATAAAAAGCCAGCAGCACATAAATAGGCACTTGCAGCACCCAAAGCGTGATGGCTAACCGCCCCGCCTGGTGGGTATGCTGGTAAATAATCTGGCTAAAATTCTCGTAAAAATATCTTGGTGGGCGGCGGCCGTCGTCGAAGCGGTCGTGAAAGGCTGCCAGCGCATCTATATAATGCTGGGCGTTAGCCGAGGTTATTGCCCTGTAATCCAGCAAATGATGCCATTCGCTTATTATTCTGAAGGATGGGTCGTAGCCATCTATGAAATTATCCATTATCACATCTGGCGCAGTAAGGAAATTGTTCAAATGATGGTCAACACCGCTAAGCGACCAAAACTCGCTAGAATTTATCGTAAGCTCGTAAATACCAACAACATGCACATAAAGCTGATCTATCTGATGGTCTACACCATGTGTACGCAGCATTCCACCATACAGCATATGGTTGGTAAGCAGCGATTGCTCTGTTGCAATTACTTCTATGGTATTGCCATTAACCAGCCCGGCCACAGGCAGCCGTCCGTGCAAAATCTCTACATTATCGAAACCACCGTCAATTCCTACTATGTTTACCGTACGTGGCACTGGATGCAGGTCTATTGGCGGGTACGGAAACAGCGCCCAGCCCGTAAGTGCGTACTGCCGCACCGTAGTAAGTACAGGCACGCCAAGCTCCGACAAAATCCACGGCGCATAAACATCCACAGTATCCCTATAATACTGCATCCTATCTGCCGCTGGCACTCTGTTGAAATCAAAACTTAGCGACATAAGCGCCGGATGGGTCTCATATTCTATTTGAAAATTGCGAAACTCCTGATGCAAAATACGCCGCATGGTAGCATTGATATACAGCGGCGTAGCAGCCACAATCCCAACCAAAAGAAGATTGCCTATAAGCAGGCAAATCATCATCCATTTATTTTTCCACATCTTGCGCCATAGGAATGCGAGCATATATTGTCTCCTTTATATTAAAACCGTGAGCTTCGCCCACACCCACCCGCTTTTTGAAAAAAGCGGGGCAAAAACTTTAATACTTTGCTAAGTTTTTTTGCTTCTTTTTCCAAAAAAAGAAGTGGAGGCACACCCCGGCGAAGCCTCTGATAGCCTTACATCCCTACATCACAACCCGCTGGCCAGGCTCTAACCCGGATAATACTTGTGTGCGGATGTCTAGGGTTTCGCCTACTTCTATATAGCGGCGGGTTATTATGCCGTTGTCGTATAGGCGTACGAAACTTTGGTTGCCTTGGGTTTGTACCGCGCGGGAGTCTACTATTACGGCGTCTAGTGCCACGGGGATGTCTACTAAAGCGCGCAGGGAGAATTGGTTTTGGAAGCTGAAGAAATTGTCTTCAAACATTGCTACCTCTTCGCGGAAGGTTGCATATTCTTCTTCGCAGGCGGGTAGCAGGATTATGCGATGGTCGCGTCCGGTTCTTGAGCCCTCGGTGGCTAGTGGGTCGCTAACTACCCTGGCGTGGAAGGTCAGGTCTAGGCCGTAGCGGTCCATGAACACTTGCGCGCCCACTGCCTGAACTGGCACTATTTCGCCATAGCGCAGGGCGTGCAGGTATGTTTCGGCTTCAAAATGATAGTATTCTTCGTCCACTAGAACCATTACGCGGCGGCCCACTATATTACCGCCCCATTGTTGGTTTGGTAGGTAGCGGTACCAGCCTGGCTGGGTGTGTGGTGTGTGTACAAGCACCCGCCCCGTAACCGGCGAGTATAGGCGCTCTGGCTGGAAGCGGCTGCTAAAATATTCTAGGCGTTCTTCAAAATATTCGCGCCTATCATCTGAGTCTATTAAGAACTGCTGAAAGCCTATTTTTGCGCGGGCTAGGCGCAGGGCGGCCATTTCCCATTGGTCTGCTAGTTCTAGTTCTATTTCTAGCTGGGCTATTTCGTTTACGCGGTTATGGTAGTTAACTTCAAAGTTGCGTTCAAATTCTTCGATATCTAGCTCTATGCGTAGCATATCTATTATCAGCGGCATTTCGTAGGATAGTTCTGCTATTAGCTCCCCTTCTTCAATTAGATCGCCAACACGCCATGGAAAGCCAGAAAAACGGGCGTAGTTCCAGGCTTCGGAGGGGATATGCGCGCCACCAGGGGTGATATTTTCTACTTCAAACCTTATGGTTTCGAACCTGGGAAACACCACATCTAAGGTGATATTCCAAGTGGGTATCAAGTCGCCCCTTGTGACTTGGGTTAGGTTATGCCTGGTTTGTTGCACTTCGCCCGGCTCGAAGGCCGCCAAAATGCCTTCTGCCAGCAGCACAGAGATTACATCCACTTCTGGCTCGTCGTATTCGGCGCAGGAAATTAACATAAACAGCGATAAAATCAAAAGAAGAATAAATTTACGGCCTGACAAAAATCTCATCCCCTTCCTCTAAGCCCGAGCGCACCGCAGCGAAAACGCCGGTGTTGCCATACAGCACCAAGGGCGTGTAAACCAGCTCGCCGTCTACAATGCGGTATACATAGGAATATCCCCCAATCGCCTCGATAAAAAGCGCATTGGAAGGGATGCGAAGCACGTTGTAAAACATTTGGGTGTACATCATAATATCTGCGTAGCTGCCAGCGGTTAAGGGCTGGCCGCTGGCAAGCCTAAAGCGCACACGACTTGGAACACCCGAGACATTTCGGTCTTCGCTGGGCACTTCAATATATTCAAGGGCAACCCATTCTAGGCTATCGTCTATCCTGGCGTAGATATAATTTGCTTGGCGAACAGAGACTGGAATCCAATGTTCTGACGGGCGTGGGCCTGCTGCGCCTGGTGGCGGCGGCCAATCGTAGGATGGCAGGTTTACCGCCTCAATAATAACTTCGCTAGTGTCTGTTATATAAAGCACATGCTGCCCAGCAAATAGGTTAGAACCCCGTGAAACTGGCGCGAGCATTACAATTTGGCCGTCCATGGGGGCTTGCAGATATATCTGCCCGCGACGGCTTTGTAGCTGATGCAGCCTTGCTTCAGCGGCTTCCATTTGTAATGCTTGGCGCTCTTGTTGCTGGCGCAACTCTAGCCTTGCACGTTCTATGTTAAATTCCACGGTTTCTAGCATTTCGAATTCCCAAAGATGGGCAGCTGCCATTAGCCGCTGGCCATGGTCTAGCACCATTATATCTATGTCTAGCTGCCTTAGCTCGTAGGCTACGGCGTGGTTATGCCGCATGGTAGCAATGGTTTCTAACTGTTCTTCAATTTGCTCGTCTAGGCGTTCGTTGTCTAGGCTGGCCAGAAGCTGGCCTGCTGTAACAAAATCACCCGGCCGCACATGAAATTCATCAAATGCGCCCACTGGGTTCTCGAAAAAAACAGGCTGGGATAGGTACCGCGTGACACCCTGCCGCCTGGCAGATATATTAAATACATCGCCACGCTCTACAGTTATTGTCACAACTTCCGCCACTGCCGGGCGGATAAGCGTTGGCGATTCTACTTCTTCTACCGCGCAGGCTGCAAAAGCAAATACCAGCAGCAACAACGCCACGGCCTTGACGCAGGCTGTAATTATGCCAAAGAAGCTTTGGGGCTTACATTCCCGGCCTTCTGTCCACGAACACCGTGCCATACGACACCACCTCCCCTTCATTTAAGCCTGATATAATCTCGGTTAAACCGTCACCTGTCATGCCTATTTCAATATCTCGCATGGTGTTTAAGCCATCTTCTACCACAAAAACGAATGTCCTGTCTGGAGAGCTATTTATTGCGGGGTTTGGCAGAACAAGTACATTTTCCACGCTTTCGTGGACTATGTTAACGAAGGTTAATGTGCCGCTGCCTATCACTGGGGCTTCTGTGCCAAGCAGCCGGAAAAATGCTTCCGATTGCGGCTCGCCTATTTGCGTCGGGCGGGTTATGCCCTCTGCGTCTGGGTCTATGGCTTCTACATAAAAATGCTCTAGCCCAATTGTTTTTGAATAAACTTGCCCTACCTCAATTATATCTGCATCCCAGCCTAGCATACGGAAAATAGGTGTGCCTTGGTCTGCAATTGTAACCACATTTTGCCCCACCTGGGAAAGGGTAAAGCCCGATATTCCTAACGCAAAAACCACCACCCCATCAAAAGTGGCACGGATTACCAGCATTTCTGAATCACGTTCTAGGTTTTCTAGGCGGATTCTTACTAGGCCTAGCTGGCCGGCTAGGCGTTCTTGTTCTCTTATGTAACTGGTATCATCTACGGGGTTTCCCGTTTCGTAGGCTTGGTTTAGGGCAAACTCATGGCGCTGGGCAAGCTGGCTTAATTGTAGCAAAAGCATAGCCTCGTCCCGGCGAACTCTTTCCAATTCCTCCCAAACTGCTGGGTTCTCAATTTCTGCCAAAATATCGCCAGCGGCCACATCGTCTCCAACCTGCACATACACCCCTAAAATCCGCTGGTTATGCACATTAAACTGGAAAGCTTCCTGCCGCAGCGGCATATGCGTGGTACGGACACTGCTGGTGCGTGCAATATCTCCGCGCTCTACCACCACAGTACGCATGGGCGGTGGGTCTGGGATATTAATAACCGGCGATGGCAAAGTGGGCTCTTCCACCGGCAACGCAAAACATGCCCCAAAAAATATCAAACAAAGCGCCCCAACAAAAACTGCCCATAACTGCTTCATACAAACCTCCAAAAAACACAAGCTTCCTCAATTATATAATTCTCCATCCGTTTTGTCAAAACCCTACAGCTCCTGGCGGAGGGCGGCATCGTGAACATGCAGATACACGTTTGTGTACGCCTCGTGACCGGGTTGCGTAAAGGGATACAGTCTGCTGCAAAATAATGAGAAAATCAATCAAAACGCCGCAATGCCTGCCTTTTTGTCATATTCCCCACCAAAACATCCTATGGATTAAAAATGAAACTTTTTCGAAAGAAGTCTACTATACCAAACCAAAACCACCGCCCAGACAAAAATGGTACCATACGGTACCATAATCCTACCAAAATGGTACCATATGGTACCATTTTTCCATTAAAAAGCACCATTTTTGCCACGATTTAGCTACTCAAAAACCTCACAACCCGCTAAACTTACGCATTTTTCATTTTTCATGTAAAATTAAAGTTTTTTGGCCTGCTTTTTTCTAAATATAACCGTAGAAAATCGGGCAGTACAAAATGTCTGGTTCGCAAAGCAAGCCTTATAGAAAGCGGATGGAAGCATGAACGGCGAAGCCTCTGGCGGTTTTAAACTCTTGACAATTAGACCATAACAATGAGATAATCACAGGATATATTACAAAATTTTTGAAGGAGGCATAAAATGAAATTTTTAATTATGTTACTACTTTTAGCGATGCCGGTTATGTTTAGTGGTTGTTCGCCAGACGATAATAATGCAGACGGCATGACCGTGGGCATTATTCAAATGATGGACCACCCGGCATTAAACCTGGTGCGGGAGTCATTTGTAGAAGAAATGCATCGCCTGGGTTACACAGATGTGAACATAGACCATAGGGTGGGTATTGGCGCAGATATGGCCACACTCACGGATATCGCCAACCTATTTATAGGCAATAATGTGGACGTTATTGTAACCATTGCCACACCGGCCACCCATGCGGCTGCCAACCAAACAAGCACGATTCCCATAGTTTTTTCTGCCATCACAGACCCTGTAGGCGCAGGTTTTGTGCCAAGTTTTGAAAGCCCAGACCGTAATCTTACCGGGGTTTCTGACGCGCTGCCAGTAGATGCGGTGTTTGATTTTGCTGCTGTTCTTGTGCCGGAAGCCACAACTTTTGGGCTTATATATAACCTTGGCGAGTCAAATTCTGTTTCACTAATCAACCAAGCCAAAGAGATAATCACCCAGCGCGGGCTCAGCTACGCAGAAATCACAGTTGTCAACACTGGTGAAGTTCAGCAGGCTGCCCTCTCCCTTGTGGGCAGGGTAGATGCAATATTTGTACCTACAGACAACACTGTGGCCGCGGCTATGCCCGTGCTGGCAGATGTTGCTATAAACGCTGGCATTCCGGTGTTTACCGGGGCAGATTCCATGGTTTTCGATGGCGGCCTAGCCACTGTGGGTGTAGATTACGCAATAGTGGGCAAAATGACAGCCGCACAAGTTAGCCAAATCCTGGCTGGCACGCCAATTTACCAAGTGCCAACCGTAGGCCTTACAGAATTTAGTACAATAGTTAACCGTGCAACCGCAGAAGCCTTAGGCATAGATATAAACGACCTACCAGATTATGTAGAAATTTTCGAGGGGAACTAATATGCAACTTATGTCATTCGTAGCCTTCATTGGCGCGGTGGAACTTGGGATAATCTTTGCTTTGCTGGCCATGGGTATCTTCGTATCTTACAGGGTTCTTGGTGTGCCAGACCTTACCGTGGAAGGTAGTTTCACTTCCGGGGCAGCGGTTTCGGCGGTATTTGTTGTTATGGGGCAACCTATGCTTGGGCTGCTTATGGCTGTTGCGGCCGGGGCAGTGGCCGGGATTTGCACCGGGCTTTTGCAAACAAAGCTACGGGTGCAGCCCATATTGGCAGGTATCCTCACCATGACAGCATTATATTCCGTTAACCTGCATATTATGGGCGGCCGGGCAAATATCCCCCTACGCCGCGACCAAGTGATTTTTTCATATTTCGCCCAATTTACAGGCATAGACAGGCGCGTTGTATTGCTGCTGCTTGTGCTTGTGGTGGTTGGGGCTTTACTTGTACTGTTCTTCCACACCCGCACGGGGCTGTCTGTTCGCGCCACCGGCGATAACGAAGAAATGGTACGCGCATCCAGCATCAATTCCACCTTCACCAAAACCCTAGGCCTGGCTATTGCCAACGCCATTGCCGCCCTATGCGGTGGTTTAATTGCCCAGTATCAAGGCTTTGCAGATATCAACATGGGCGTGGGCATGGTGGTTGTGGCATTGGCCTCACTTATCATTGGCGAGGCCATCTTCGGGCGGCGCGGCGTTATTTGGAATGTTTTTGCGGTATCCGTAGGCGCAGTTGTTTACAGGATTATCATTGCCTTCGCCCTCACCTTCAACTTCAACCCAATGAACCTGCGTGCGGTATCCGCCATCATAGTTGTAATCGCAATCTCCTACCCCGCCATCAAAAACCAATGGTCGCTATTTATGCTAAAAAGGAGGGCGAAAAAATAATGCTGGAATTTAAAAATGTAACCAAAACCTTTAACATAGGCACAGTAAATGAACGCACCGCCCTAAACGACATTAGCATAACCCTGCCAAAAGGCGATTTTGTAACCCTAGTAGGCAGCAACGGCGGCGGCAAATCCTCCCTTATGAACGTAATCTCTGGCGTGTACCTGGCAGACAGCGGCAGTATCACCCTAGACGGCCGCGACATCACCTTCCTGCCAGAACATAAGCGCTCTCGCGATATCGGCCGCTTGTTCCAAGACCCCATGAAGGGCACAGCCCCCAACATGACAATTGCAGAAAACCTATTTCTAGCCTATGGCCGCGCCAGGCGGCTGGGCTTTCGCATTGGTGTGGGCAAAAACCTAACAAGCCTCTTTCAAGAGCGCTTAGCCCTTCTAGACCTAGGCCTAGAAGACCGCCTGCGCACCAAAATGGGACTACTTTCTGGCGGCCAGCGCCAAGCCATTACCCTGCTTATGGCAACAATCTGCACCCCAAAACTACTAATGTTAGACGAACATACCGCAGCCCTAGACCCCGCCACCGCAGACAAAGTGCTAAAACTAACCGAAGCCATAATAAAAGAAGAAAAAATCACCACAATAATGATAACCCACGACATGCACCAAGCCCTAGAACTAGGCAACCGCACCCTAATGATAGAAAACGGCAAAATAATCCAAGACCTATCCGGCCCAGAACGCGAGGCCATGACGGTGGATAAGCTAGTGGGGATGTTTAAGTGATATAGTAGACTTCTTCCGAAATTCCCGTAGGAGGTTTCGGAAAAGTTACATTTTCAATCTTTTGCTTCTTCTGTAGTTGCGTTTTTTGCAATTTCAAAAGAACTCTAGTGAAATAGGAGGCAACCCATGAAAATCACAAGCAAAGACAAGGCCACCCTGCAAGAGCTGGCAAAAAAATATGCAGAAAACGCAGCCCACCCAGCCAATACAGAACGCTACCAGCGCGGGCAGGATATAAACGACCTGCGTCAAAGCCGCCCCATGGTATGGATTCACGAAATCCCATGGCATGAAATGGACATAGACGGCAACATGCGTCTCACCTGCGAAGATGAAGCCGCCCGCGGCATGGAGCATTTCCTCCGGGCGGCCCTGTGCCGCTGGCAATATATCCAGGCAGATGCAGTAGTAGAGCCGTATTACTATATTCTAAAAAGCTTCCACAACACCGGCATGGGCATTTCCATTAAGGAAAGCGTGGTGGCCACAGACGACAAAAACAACATAGCATCCCACCATTACAAAGACCAGCTAGACACCATGGAAAAAGTGCTGGCTTTAAAAGAGCCCATCCTAACCCCCACCCCAGATACAGATGCTGCCAAAGTAGCCTTCGCGGAAGAAATCCTGGGTGATATCCTACCCGTGAAGCTGCGCGGCCACTACCCCTACCATGTTCCATGGGATCAAATCCCACGCTTTCGCGGTGTTACCGAAATGATGATGGGCTTGGTAGACACGCCAGAGCTTATGCATGCCACAATCCGCCGCTTCACGGATTTTGGCCTATCCATGATGAAACAGATGGAAACCCACGGCCTGCTAGATACCAATATAGAAAACCTCCACTGCACCGTTCCGTACGTTTCTGGCCTGGCAACAAAGGAAGGCGAAAAAACCACCCTAAAAAACACCTGGATGCGCGGTGCAGCCCAACTTTTCACCGAAATATCACCAAAAATGTGGGAAGAATTTGAACTAGACTACGTAAAACCCATTTGGGAACAATGCGGCCTAGTATACTACGGCTGTTGCGAGGCCCTAGACAAAAAAATAAAAAAACTAAAAACCATCCCCAACCTACGTAAAATAGGCGTAAGCCCCTGGGCCAACGCAGAATCATGCGCAGAACAAATAGGCCCAGACTACGTGTATGCCTTCAAACCCAACCCAGCCCATGTATCCGGCAACTTCAACGAAGAAGCCGTGCGCCAAGAGATAACCAACATAATAAACCTATGCAAAAAATACAACTGCCCATACGAATTCACCCTAAAAGACATAAGCACTGTAACCTACAAGCCGCAGAACTTGATAAACTGGACGAATACGGTGATGGGGGTTATTGAAAAGCATTATTAAAACCATCAGAGGCTTTGCCTGCCACATCTTCAAAATTTTTTATAAGGTTAGCTTCGCGAACCTGGCATGACCTGCCGCCCGTTTTTTTTGGTTTAACTTCGAAAAATTTCATCAAAAAACTTAATTTTTGGGCTTTCAAATGCAACTTTTCCGAAATTAAAAAGCATAATTTCGGAAGAAGTCTACTGTAAAATGTGAAAATGGTACCATGCGGTACCATAATCTTGCCAAAATGGTACCGTATGGTACCATTTTTTTGCATAAAAACGATGTTTTTGCCAATTTAATCCAATCGATTGGTTTAAAAGCCCGCTAAATAAGCCATTTATTTCAATCCGCAAAGTTTTTAATAAAAACTGGTTAAATTTTGGCCAACAAAACATATAACTATTTATAGCAGGCCTCTTATTTGACAACAACGCACCATTACTGCATAATCGGCTTAAAGGATGTGATAATATGTACTTAGCATTTTTTATTATAGGTGTTGGTTTTGTAATAATATCCTTTGTTTTTAGCTCTTTAATAGACATTGACGGAAGCAGCGGGCCATTGATATTCCTTCAGCCCAAACTTATAGCGGTATTTTTGATAGTAACCGGCGCGGCGGGTATGATACTCTCTGGGCGGGATGACAATGTGTTTAGCCAGGCCCTTATTTTATTGTTTAGCGTAGGCGGCGGGATTTTGGCGTCTGGCCTGGTCTATAGTTTAGTTATACTGCCCTTACATAGGGCGCAAAATACAAGCACTTTCAGCAAGCAAGAAGCTGTAGGCACCGCAGCCAAAGTAATCTCCCCCATCTTACCAAACGGGTACGGGAAAATAAGATACAACATAAGTGGCTCGGTGGTTACAAGCCCCGCAAAAAGCGAAGACGGAGGTGAAATTAAAAACGGCGAAGATGTAGCAATCGTTTACATTGAGGGCGGCACTTATTTTGTAAAAAGAATGTTCGAAACTCAAGATTATGAGTAGCATTTTTCTAACATCACAAAAACATGATTTCGAAAGAAATAAATAAAAAAAGGAGAGTAAAAATGGAGCCAATCATGATTGCGATAATAGCTCTTGTAGCGATAATAGGCGTGGTAATTTTAGTTATTATGCTGTGGAAGCGTATCCCGCAAAACAAAGCGGCAGTAATCACCGGCCTTCGCAAAAGGATAATTTCCGGCGGCGGCGGGCTAGTCGTGCCCATGCTAGAAAGATACGACGTAATTTCCCTAGAGAACATCAAAATCCCACTGGATATAGACAATGCCATCTCTAGCCAAGGCGTTCCTGTAACTGTAAGAAGCGTGGCGGTTGTAAAAGTGAAATCTGATAAGGAATCCATTTATTCTGCCGTGGAGCAGTTCTTCCGTGGCGATACCAACAAAACCGCCGCAGAAATCGCCACACAATCCAGCTATGTGCTGGTAGGTAAGCTGCGCGAAATAATTGCAAAAATGACAGTGGAAGAAATTTATCAAGACAAGGATAAATTCTCCAGCGAAGTGCAAGAAAACGCTGCAATCTCCCTTGCAGAAATGGGGCTTGAAATCAAGGCTTTCACCGTAATGAGCATAGACGACGTAAACGGCTACCTGGTTGCCCTAGGCCGCAAGCGGATTTCCGAAGTAAAGCGCGACGCCCAAATTGCCGAGGCAGATGCAGAACGCGAAACCGTTGTAAAAACAGCAGAAGCCAACCGCTTAGGGGCAGAGGCAAAAATTTTGGCAGAAACCAAAGTGGCCGAAGCCAACAAAGAAAAAGAGCTAAAAGTGCAAGCCTACCGCCGCGAGCAAGAAGCCGCTCGGGCCATTGCAGACAACGCCTACCAAATTGAAGAAAACAAAGTAAAAAAAGAAGTAACCGAAACAGAACTGCAAGTAGAGCTACTGCGCCGCCAACGCGAAACAGAATTGGCAGAACAAGAAGCCAAGCGCAAAGAAAAAGAACTAGACGCCACTGTAAACAAACAGGCCAACGCAGACAGATATCGCCAAGAGCAGCTAGCAGAAGCTAAAAAATACGAGCATGTAACAAAAGCCCAGGCAGATGCAGAAGCCGTAAAACTAGACGGCCAAGCCCGCGCAGACGCAATCCGCGCACAAGGCCAAGCAGAAGCCGAAGCAATACAAGCCCGCGGCCTAGCAGAAGCCGAAGCCATGATGAAAAAAGCCGAAGCCTTCAAACAATACAACGATGCAGCCGTTATCCAAATGATGATAGAACGCCTGCCAGAAATAGCCAAAAACGTAGCAGAGCCAATCTCCCGCACAGAAAAAATCGTAGTGATAGACCAAGGCGGCGGAGGCAACGGCAAGCCTGCTGGCGCATCCAAAGTAGCAGGTTATGTAACAGATATAGTAGCCCAGCTACCAGAAACCATTGAAGCATTAACAGGTATAAACCTAATAGATGTGCTAAAAGGCGCTACGGCCGAAAAGCCCAACACAGTGGCTGAAGCTCTTGCAGATGTAACGCCAGAAAAAAAGGGTAAGTAAACATGTTTCGGGGCTATTTTTCTAAGCAGAGTTTAAATGCTTGGCAAAATAGCCCCGGTTTTCATGTTGACCTCAATACAATAGAAGTGCTATGATTTATCGAAAACAACTTCTATTTTGGACGAAGGGAGAATTTATGAGAAAAATTATTTTACAACTCTTCGTGGCTATTATTTTGTTCTCCCTTGTATCTTGCGGCGGTGGAAGTAAAGCGGTGTATTTCGATAATGCAGAATATGAACCGTACATGCCGAGGGAACCCATTATGCCGCAAGAAATCCCGGTTGAAGTGGAAGAAACCATTGTCAATGCCGAGGTTGCAGAAAAAACACCCTTTGAATATGATGATGGCACAACATTGCCCCACCCTTTTGCTGTGGCATTGAAGGCATTTATGGCAGATTATGATGGCGTTGTACGTGCATATTTAACGACATTAGATGATGATGGAACAATTGGAGTATTTGTAAGACCAACCACCAAAATTGGAGTATTTGACTACTGGTATGAAGAGTATATGTATATTTATAGGCATTTCGGAACGGTGTTCTATATACAGGACGGTGAGTTGTTTCAGATTGACCCATGGGGCTTTGTGGCAGGGAGATACAACCGATTGCTGTCACGCTATCAAGCGCACACCCATATAGTTGAAATTATTTGGAAACTGGAATATGGCAGATGGGAAACTTCAACGCGGTTGGAGTACTTCTCCGATGCATATTTATTTTCTCTATTTAACGGATCCGATAACGGATTCTTTGATGAACGCAATTTTGATGCCGAACGCATTAACTACTGCGACGCTACTTTAGAACATATAGCTTTCCGTGATACACGCGCGGAATACGCCAGAGAAAAATATGGGCTTGTTGCGCTGCCACCACCCAACTTCGGGCATATACATAACACAGAAGACCACACAGCTCAAATCCTAGCTATGACAATAAACTGCGTACCCAGCCTTTCCACGGCTACTTACGGCTACCGCGAATAAGCATTATAGCAGCTTAACTTTAAAGACCTGAACATCAGTTGTTCAGGGCTTTTTATGTGTGTATCAATCTCAACTTATAAACGCCAATTTTCACTATACCTTTGATACAGTCATAGGTAGCATTGACTATGCCTACATTGTGGTTTTTTTGTTTTGAGGGGATACGATTTTTACATAAATTTGTACGATACAGCGGTGCAATAGCAGAATTACCCTGGTTTTGTTTGCACCCATTGTGCTGCACTTAAACACGAAACCGAACCTTTACACGATTGTAACAGTTTCGTGTAAAGGTTCTGGTTTCCTAAGAAAATGCTTATTTAGAGCTACACTTCATCAACTTTAACACACGGCACAAGCCAACGAAAGGGTTGGTGGCAGTCCTTTATTGGTGGATTGCTTTCCTCATCATCCAGATATAACTCGGCGTTCCACGGTAAATCAATGTAACAAGTCAAAAAACCTTTGGATGCAAATGTGTTAATTACATCGTTCAGACCGTCGCCATACCGACCTTTTGCCACATAAGATGCAGGCAAATCACGGTAAACCAATCCCTCAGGCACAGGTGTACCTGCCGGACAAATTACTGATATGACATACGAATAGGTATCGCTACCCTCTGGGCAATCACCAGTCCAACCGAGTAGCGCATTTGGCATTGCTCGTGGCAGGTTATCAAGTTTGGCAGTAACGGTTTCGTCAAATCGTTGCCACACTTCCATAACGTCTGCATTACTGCCTGTATGCAATTTGCAGCGACCTTCAATACCAATAATCCTTACTTCTGGCATGAGGAAAATTTCTTGTTCCTTTACAAACGGCTTGATTTCATTGATGTTTTTCACGGTAGTTTCTCCTTCAACATAAGTGATTGAAAGTGAGAATACTATGCGTGGAAAAGGTTTCAAAGCAATATTGGAAACTCGTGCTTCGGACGGCGATATGCCGTACATTTTTTTGAAAGCCAATGAAAATGAATCAGACGAGCCATATCCTAACTTGACGGCAATATCAATAATTTTCTCGTTGCTGTTTCTTAATAATTTCACGGCTTCATTCAATTTCCGTCTGCGGATATATTCGGTCAAAGTTATGCCTGTGTTAAGCACGAAAAACCGTTGTAAAACGTCAGTCGGGGATAGAATAATTTTATCTATTTCATTGTACTCAATTTCGTCATTCAGATTTTTTTCAACATAATTTATTGCTTGATTGACTTTGTTAATCCACTCCACACGCAATCCCTCCTTTCGAGGAAAATTGTACTTGTTTTGTTCATGCCATGCACGATATTTTAAGGGTGAGATTTATAGGTTACTTGATGGAAAAATATAAATTTTTAGAAAATTTTCATAACAACTATGACATATCTCCCTACATTTGCATCCCCCTTATTAAGGGGGTACAGAATATATCTTCGGCGACTACAAACGAGTTATTGTATTCATCTTAACGTCACGCCCCCCATATTGACGGTAGTATTATCCCTTCCCTAACGGAGGAATCAAGGGGTCTATCATTATTTTTTCATCTCATATTCTGTGTATAGCACATTCTTGCCGCCTTCTTAATGCTTAAAATGCCGCATGCCGGTAAATACCATTGCAATGCCGTGCTGGTTGGCGGCGTCTATGGAGGCTTGGTCTTTTTTGCTGCCGCCAGGCTGGATTATTTCTGTTATGCCGCGGGTGGCGCATAATTCTACCACATCTGGGAAGGGGAATAGGGCGTCGGAGGCCAGCACTGCGCCTTTTGCAGCTTCACCTGCCCGGGTTAGGGCTGCTTCTGCTGCCCATACTCGGCTAACCTCGCCGCCGCCCAGGCCTAAGGTAACGCCATCTTTGGCCACTACTATTGCGTTGGATTTCACATGTTTTACTACTTTCATGGCGAAGATTAAATCTGCTGTTTTTGTTGGGGCTTTGGTGGTTACTACTTTTTGTTCTTCAGATTCTATTTGCCCGCTGTCTGATTGCTGGAATAGGACGCCACCGCCTACACTTTTGCATTCTAGGGTGGTATGGTCTGGTTTAATATCCAGGGTTAACAGGCGTAGGTTTTTCCTTTTGGTCAATACTTCTAGGGCTTCTGGAGTGAAGGATGGGGCGATTATTATTTCTAAAAAGACCTTATGCATTTCTTTTGCAGTGGCCTGGTCAATTTCTTGGTTTGTGCAAATTATACCGCCGAAGATTGATTGAGGGTCGCAATCGTGGGCCTTGGTGTAGGCTTCTAGTGTGGACGCGCCCACGGCCACGCCGCAGGGGGTGGCGTGTTTTACAGCCACACATACACATTCGTTTGTAAATTCTTTTGCTAGGGCGAGGGCGGCATGGGCATCTGCGATATTATTGAAGGATAGCGGCTTGCCATGCAGCAGCTCTGCCTTCTCTATACCATGGCATGGACTTTGGGGCCATGCATAGTAGGCAGCCTCTTGATGGGGGTTTTCGCCGTAGCGCATCTCTGTGGGATGCTTGTCTAGGGTGATGGTCATGGTAGGGGGGAATCCTTCTGGGGCGGCTATTTTGCGCATGTATTCTGATATATAGGCATCGTAGGCGGCGGTGTGGGCTATGGCTTCGTAGGCTAGTTTAAAGCGATATGTTTCGTCTGCGCTGTTTGATTTTATGCACTCTATAAGCTGGCCGTATTGGGATGGGTCTGTGGCTATTAGTACATATTTATGGTTCTTGGCGGCGGCTCGTATCATGGATGGGCCACCTATATCTATGTTTTCGATGGCTTGCTGCAGGGTGTGGGCAGGGTTTTCCACTGTTTTGCGGAAGGGGTATAAATTAACCGCCACCACATCTATATGGGGCATGGCATGTTCTTCCATGGTTTTTGCATGCTCTGGGTTATCTCGCACCCCTAGCAACGCGCCAAACACTGTTGGATGCAGG
This sequence comes from Defluviitaleaceae bacterium, assembly GCA_009784025.1. GTDB lineage: Bacteria > Bacillota > Clostridia > Lachnospirales > WQUN01 > WQVK01. Next base: position 17,118 of record WQVK01000023.1, on the reverse strand, counting down.
GTTTTTAGCCTGCCGTCCATGCATTCTGGGAAGCCAGTTACATCATCTACCTGGGTTACGGGGATGTTATGGCCAGCAAGCAGCGCGGCCGTACCCCCTGTGGAAATTAGCTCGAAGCCTAGCTCTTGCAGGCTTTTGGCCAGCTCTAGCACCCCGGTTTTGTCGCTTACGCTAAGTAATGCTTTTGGTTTTGCCATGATTTTCCTCCTATATGGTTTAATTGTAGAGCTGCACAATCACGGCGCATTGGCCCGGTTCTACGCCTTGCGCGGTGGCCATGCATGTGATTTCGCCAGTTCTTTGGTATTCAGATTGCAAGATAAACCCAACGCGCCCGCCTTCTAGGCAGATTTTAGGTTGCCCAATAAATTTGCCTGGGCCGGTTATGCTTATGGATATTTCGTTGGCGGCATAGGCCAAAGTCGTTCCGTTGGCGTCTACTAGTTTTATGCTAACGGCAGTCATGTCTACGCCATCGGCAATTAAGTTGCTATAGTCTGGGGTTACTACCAGCCTAGCGGCTTCTTCCGGGGTCTTTCTTATCATTTCCCCAGCGGGCTTGCCATCTATATATCCTACCGCCCTTAGGCTAGTGTTTTTGCAAAAGTCTATGCCTGTAAACTCGTAGATAGGATTGGGCAAGTTCTTGTAGCGGTTAGGCTTAATACGCCCTTTAGAAACCTCCCCCACAAAAAGCTCCACTTCTTCGCAATTGCTTAGCACCAGCACCCGTGAAGGCGATTCTGCTGTCCAATAATTTGCTATATACAGCACAATTTCCTCTGCCGGGCTTTTTTGGGAGCGATACAGCCAAGATACCGGCTTCTCGTGGCGGAAGATATCGTATAGGCCGCTGGGGAAAACATGCTGGGTTTTTGTGTAATTCACCTCATTGTTATAATCAAACAAGCTCCAGCCAAAGCCGCCTGCCACAAGATTATTGCCAAAAATATAATCCAAGCTTTTTGCCCAATCATCTATCCAGCCCATAGCCTGGGCGTCTGTTGCGCCCGCCATGCCCTGCTGCCCCCAGCTCATAGTATGCTCAGTTACCATAAATGGCGTAAATTTTGGCTTTTGTGGGTAGCGATAATTTACTGTATAAATATCTTCTTGGAATAGCTCGCTTTGCTCGTATAAAAACTCAACCCGTACGCCATGGGTTGGCCTTGATGGGTCTAATTTTTTGGCAATGTCATTTGTTTTCTGGAAAAATCCTTTGCAGGCATTGTCTGCTTCGCCGCTGGTTGGGGCTTCGTTTGGGCGGGTTCCCCAGCTTATAATGGATGGGTGGTTGCGGTCCCGGATTATTAACTCTTCAAGGTTGTGCGCGAAGAGGTTCTGCCATTCCTGGCCGCCAACATGCTGCCAGCCAGGAGGCTCTGCGAATACTAGCAGGCCAATTTCGTCGCAGCGGCTTATGAATTCTGGCTTTTGAGGGTAATGTGATGCCCGCACTGCATTTATGCCCAGGGATTTTATTAAATCTGCATCTGCTATTTGCAGCTTGGCTGGCACTGCACGGCCTACCCATGGCCATTGTTCGTGGCGGTTGATGCCGTTTATTTTTACTTGCCTTCCGTTTAGGTAAAAATTTGCATCATCTGGCTCGGATTTAAATTCAAAATACCGGAAGCCTATGTTGCTACTGTATTCGTCTGTGCAGTTACCGTTTGCGATTACTCTCACGGTAGCCCTATGCAGATATGGGTCGCGGATATCCCATAGGCGTGGATTTTTGATGGGGTCGGTTTGTTGTTCTATTGTTATTGTAGCCCCGGCTGCCACATGGGTTTCTTTGGTGATGGATGTTAACATTGTCGTGCCTTCTGCTTTTTGTAGGGTTGTTTCTATTTTGAAGATTGCGTGGCTGTTGCCGCTGTTTTTTATTTTCGCTTGTATGTTTAGCCTGCCGCTGCCAGAGTCTAAGCCAGGGGTGGTGATAAATGCCCATTCTATATGCAGCGGGGCAGTTATAATCATGTTAACATCCCGCACTATCCCGCCAAACAGCAGATAATCCACATTGCCGCCTTCTGGCGGGATATCCGGCTGCCGGGTGGAATCCACTCTTACTGCAATCACATTATCGCTGCCATCAAATTTCACATACTGGCCGATATCAAATGAAAAAGTTGTGTATGCGCCCTTATGCTGCCCTACAAAATGGCCGTTTACATAAACATCTGCCACTGTGGCCACAGCTTCAAATTCTATGGCAATGCGCTGGCCAGCGTGTTGCGCGCCCAGCACAAAATGCTTCCTATACCAAGACACGAAGCGGTAGGATTCGATATGCTTTTGAAAATCTTCAGCCTTATGAACCTCCAATAATTTATTGGCATGGGGTACGCTTACGGTTTGGAAGCTGCTATCGTCTAGGCTTGGCAGATGGCAGCATTCAATATCATGCGGGCTGTACAGCCAGTTGTGGCTAAAGTTGAGTTTTTGCATTGCCTGCCTCCTTTGTTTTTTTGAGAAAATCTTTTTCTTGCAAAATGACTTTTTCTATGTTATATTCATGCCCTGAACAGGCAATGGATTTTCTTTTTTGTAAATCTGTGAAGCCGGGCCGCCATTTGCGGCAGCAGACGATGCGTTTGCGGGACAGTATCCCGTAGAGCGCATTTTTTATTTATAGATTGGAGGCTATGGGCTGGAGGTAAAAACCTCGGATGCGTTTACTATTGGGTAAGATTTTTACATTAGAATTCTTTTAAAATCACAAGAAGCATGATTTCAAAAGATGTAAAAGATTGATGTGTTTATATGGCCAAGAGGACGAATATTTCACTTCTTACTGGCCATACATCCCGGGCAGCGCCCTATTAAACGGAGGTATTTATAATGAACAAAACAAACCAGCAAATAGTCAACCAGGCGGCAAGAGCCAGCATTATCACAAATATTTTAATGACCGTGTTTAAGCTTTTTGCGGGCGTATTGGGCAATTCTGCGGCTATGATATCTGACGCGGTGCATTCGCTTGCGGATTTATTTAGTACAGCCATTGCGGTGGTGGGCATTAAGCTTGCGGCACGCAAGGCCGATAAAGACCACCCCTACGGCCACGAGCGGTTTGAATGTGTGGCGTCTGTTTTCCTGGCCATACTTATTTTTGTGGTGGGGGCTGGTATTGGCTGGGTTGGGTTGCAGAATATAATAAGTGGCGATAACTATACCATGCCCGGAGCTATTGCTTTGGTGGCGGCGGTTGTGTCTTTGGTAGGTAAAGAGGGGCTGTTCCGCTACCTGCGCCGGGCAGCGCGTAAAATAGACTCCAGCGCCATGATGGCAGATGCCTGGCATAGCCGGGCAGATGCGCTTTCTTCCATCGGTAGCTTTGTGGGTATTGGCGGGGCTATGCTGGGGTTTCCTATCATGGATTCTATCGCGGCCATTGTAATATGCGGGTTTATTTTAAAGACGGCTATTTCCATTTTCCTAGACGCGATTGGCAAAATGACTGACCGAGCCTGCGACGACGAAACAGTGGAAAAAATGCGCCAAGTGATACTTTCCCAAGACGCAGTGGAGGGTATAGACAGCCTAATGACTCGCATTTTTGGCAATAAAATTTACGTGGATGTGGATATTTTGGTGAACCCGCTTATGACCCTAAAGGCCGCCCATGATGTATCTCATGCGGTGCATGATGCCATAGAAACACAATTCCCAAAGGTGAAGCATTGCATGGTGCATGTTAGCCCCGGGGAAGAAATTCTGCCAACGTCTGTACAATAAAAATATGTTCTTCTTGCAACACCCTTGCAGCAAGGGTTTCAGGCGTGTCGCCGGGTTTTACTGGCACACGCCTTTGTGCTATTATTTCGCCTTTATCGTATTCTTGGTTTACCCGGTGTATGGTGATGCCGGTTTCGGTTTCGCCGGCGGCCAGCACCGCTGTGTGTACATTTATGCCGTACATGCCACGGCCGCCGTATTTTGGCAACATGGATGGGTGGATATTTAATATGTTGTTTTCATAGGCTGATAGCACATTTTCTGGCAGCAGGCGCAAGTAGCCCGCCAGGAAAATCAGCTGTGTGTCATGGGCCTGTAAGGTGGCCAGGATTTTCTCGGCATTGGCGTGGTTGATGCTAAATGCTGGGATGCCGTGGTTTTTTGCCCGCTCTAGTGCTGTGGCGTTTTTTTTGTTGCTTATAACCACGCAAACCTGGGCGTTAAGCTGGCCGGCTTCGCAGGCGTTTATTATTGCCTGCATGTCTGACCCGCCGCCGGATGCAAAAACGGCTATGTTTACGCCCATATTAGGCCCTCGCCTGTTGTCACCTCGCCTATTATGCTGGCGGTTTCGCCATGGGTTTTTAGAATTTCTACTAGCTGCGCGGCGCTTGCCGGGGCTATCGCCAGCACCATGCCAATGCCCATGTTAAACACATTGTAGAGTTCTGCCTCTGGGATGTCGCCTTTTTCTTGCAGGAAAGCGAATATTTCTGGTATTTGCCAGCTGCCTTTTTTTACTGCGGCGGCAAGGCCGGTGGGCAGCATACGTGGGATGTTTTCTATGAAACCGCCGCCTGTGATATGAGACATGCCTTTGATTTTTAGCTGTTTCATAGCTGCAAGAATTGGCTTTACATATATTTTGGTGGGAGTTAGCAGCGTTTCACCTAAACTGCGGCCGCCAAAGTAGATTTTATCCAGCTCTAGGCCGTTTTTCTCGATTATCCTGCGGATTAGCGAGAAGCCATTGCTATGTGCGCCAGATGAAGCTATGCCCACCAGCACATCGCCAGGCTGTATGCCTTCGCCTGTGATAATATCGGTTTTTTCTACCGCGCCCACGGCAAAGCCCGCAATATCGTACTCGCCATCTTGGTACATGCCTGGCATTTCGGCGGTTTCGCCGCCTACTATGGTGCAGCCAGCTTGCACACAGCCTTCGCTTAGGCCCTTTACTATGGCCTCGATAACCGCCGGGTTAATGCTGCTGGTAGCTATATAATCCAGGAAAAACAGCGGTTCTGCCCCTTGGACAATTATATCATTCACACACATGGCCACCGCATCTATGCCTATGGTATCGTGGATGCCAAGCTGGAATGCGATTTTTAGCTTCGTACCCACCCCATCTGTGCCAGACACCAGCACCGGGGCTTTTAATCCTAGCTGGCTTAGGTCGAACATGCCGCCAAAGCCGCCTAGGCTGCCCATCAAGCCCGTCCTCGCTGTTTTGGCTACATGGGCTTTCATGCGGTTAACTGCCTCATAACCAGCCTCGATATTTACTCCGGCTTCTGCATATGCTTTTGACATAATACTCCTCCTAGTTTGGCTTCACTGCCCTGGTTGCCCAAAAAGCTGGGATGGTTTTTAACGCTTCGTTCTGTACATCTGTGCAATAATCTTCAAAGGCCGCGGTTATCACAAAGCCAGCCTTTAACTGCCCGCCAATTTGCTCGTCGAAACTATGGCTAAACTGGATGCTGTCCTGCTCTGGGTTTTTGGGCATTTGTGCCGGGTTTATAAGCGGGTTCCACGGCAGCGGGTTAGAAATAGTAAGGGGCGTTGCATTCTCGTCGTCCACCAGGTACAAAATCTCATTGCCCAGCCCAGACAGCAGCACACCGCCAGGGCGCAGCACCCTAAAACATTCCCGCCAAATATGATACACATCTTCCACATAACAATTGCTAACCGGGTGAAAAATCATATCAAACGAGCCATCCGCAAACGGGAAGACCTTCGTCATATCACCCTTCACAACCTCAATATCATAACCCTCGCGCCCGGCCACAAGCCTCTCGCTTTCCAGCTGGGCATCTGAATAATCCATAACCGTACAACTGCCGCCAAGCAGCGCAAACACAGGCATCTGCTGCCCGCCGCCACTGGCCAGCCCAAGCACCCGCGCACCCTTAAACGGCAAAAACCAATCCTTAGGTACTGGCCGCGTAGGCGTTAACACAACATTCCACTCCCCGCGCCTTACTCCCTCACAAACCTCTGGCGAAACCGGTGTCCCCCACACCCAGCCGCCCTCTGCCCAGCCGCTAATAGCCTTCGAATTTATTTCGGTGTAATTTAGCATTTTTGCCTCCTTAAGTGCAAACCGCTAGAAATGTGCAAACCGTCAGAGGCTTCGCCTCCAACACCTCCACTTCTTTTTTTGGAAAAAAAGAAGCAAAAAAACTTTAATTTTTTTATAAAAACAGAAAGGTCGCTTGTTTAGCGGGTTGTGACGTTTGGAAGTTGCGAAAATGATGCTTTTTGGTGGAAATGTGGTACCGTATGGTACCATTTTGGCATGATTATGGTACCATACGGTACCATTTTAGTAAGGTTTTGATGCTGGTTTATGCTGGCGCGCCGGAAAATATGTCAATAAAATGGTCAACTAAAATCCCCAAGCTCTGTTGGGTAGTCGCCATTAAAATACGCCATACATAGCCCGCGGTATTTTTCATCTGGGAAGGGCAGGTTTACGGCATTTATCAGGCCTTCTTCGCTTAGAAACGCCAGCGAATCTGCCCCTATTATTTTTCGCATTTCTTCTACTGTTTTGCCATGGCCTATTAGTTCCTCGGCAGATTGGATATCTATGCCGTAGTAGCATGGGTAGCGCAGCACCGGCGAACTTACCCGCAGGTGGACTTCCTTTGCCCCGGCCTCGTATAGCCGCTGGATGGCGCGTTTTGTGGTTGTGCCGCGCACTATACTGTCGTCAATTACCACCACGCGCTTGTCCTTAACTATGCTGCGCACGGCAGAAAGTTTCATTTTTACGCCCATTTCCCGCAGTTCCTGGGATGGTTGTATAAAAGTGCGGGCAATGTAGCGGTTTTTAATCATCCCCATTTCGTAGGGGATTCTGGTTGCCTCGGCAAAACCAATAGCCGCAGACACGCCAGAATCTGGCACGGCAGTAACCACATCGGCCTCTACAGGGGCTTCTGCGGCCAAAGCCGCGCCCATGGCTTTGCGGGCGCTGTGCACATTTACGCCCTCAATATCTGAATCTGGGCGGGCCAGGTATATAAATTCTAGGCTGCAAATCGCCCTGGATACATCATCTGTAAAGGTTTCTACGGTCATGCCCTGGTCGTTAAAAATCACAACTTCGCCAGGGTTGATATCCTGCTGAAAACTAGCGCCTATCGCATCAAAGGCGCATGTTTCGCTGGACACCACAAAGGCCTTACCCAGCCGCCCAATAGACAGCGGCCGCACCCCATTGGGGTCAAGCGCGGCAATCATCTCGTTCTCTGTAAGAATCAAAAACGCGAACGCACCTTTTAGCTGCAATAGTGAAGCCTTTAAATTTTCCACGATATCGCCTTTTTCCCCGCGCTTTAGCAAATGCGCCAGCACCTCGGAATCTGACCTTGTGTGGAAGATGCTGCCCTTCCCCTCAAGCTGCTTACGCAATGCCAGGTTATTCACCAGGTTGCCGTTGTGGCAAAGGGCAAGGCTAGAATTCTCCGATTCAAACAAAAACGGCTGAACATCGTTAATCGTGTTGCGTCCGGCAGAAGAATACCGCACATGGCCAATAGCCGCAGTGCCATTCAAATGATTAAGGATATCCTTGTTAAACACTTCGGTAACAAGGCCAAGCCCCCGGTGGGTGGTTAGGTTGTCACCGTTTTTTACCACCATGCCCGTGCCTTGCTGGCCACGGTGCTGCAGCGCGTGCAGGCCGTAATACGCCATATGGGATGCAGCAACATCCGCACCCCATATGCCAAAAACTCCGCATTCTTCGTTTATTCCTCTGATTTCAGCAAGCATGGTATTGCCATCTCCCAACTCTCTTGCATCATTTTTACGTCTAAAGTCAAAGCTGCAACCCCATTTACGGCCACTTTAAGCTGGCCGCTTGCATTTACCTTGCCCACTAGCTTTGCGGCGGGCACAAGCCCCTCGAAAGCCCCTTGGTTGGCCGGTTTCACGCTTAGAACAAAGCGAGATTGGCTTTCTGCAAAAAGCATAGCATGGTCTGCCAAGGCCATATCCACATCTGCGCCCAGCTTTGCATCAGCCTGGGTAAACAATGCTTCTGCCAATGCCACAGCAGCACCGCCTTCAGAAATATCATGGGCAGATGCCACAAGCCCGGCCTTTATTGCGGCAAGCATCGCATCTTGGCTGGCTTTTTCCACTTGCATATCTATCACTGGCGGGCGGCCTTCAATTTCGCCCTGCAACTGCATCTTCTGCAGCTCGCTGCCACCGTATTCTGGCTTTGTTTCGCCTATTATATAAATCAAATCCCCGTCGGCCTTAAAATGCTGGGTTGTAATATGGGCAAGGTCCTCAACCAGCCCTACCATGCCTATTGTGGGCGTGGGGTAAATTGCCTTACCGCTGCGCTCATTGTACATAGACACATTGCCACCAATAACCGGGGTGTCCAGCACCAAGCAAGCATCGCTTATGCCCTTGATAGACTGCTCCATCTGCCAGAAAATTTCTGGGTTCTCTGGGCTGCCAAAGTTCAAATTATCTGTTACGGCCAAGGGTTTACCACCAGAGGCCACGATATTGCGCGCAGATTCTGCTACAGCTATCTGCCCGCCCACAAATGGGTCTAGGTAAACATAGCGGCTGTTGCAGTCTGTGGTCATGGCCAGGGCCTTATTTTTGCCCTTTACCCGCACCACCGCCGCATCAGAGCCTGGCGGCACTACTGTGCTTGTACGCACCTGGTAGTCAAATTGCTGGTACGCCCATTGCTTGCTGGCGATTGATGGCTGGCGTAGCAGAGCCAACAGTGTCGCGTTATAATCGGCAATTGGGGCAAGTTTCGCCTCTATTTGCTGGAATTCCTTGTAATACTCGGCCTCACGGCGTGGCTTATTATATTCCGGTGCCTGAGACGCCAGCGCATCTGCCGGCACTTCTGCCACCACTTGACCCTTATGGAAAAGCCGCATATATTTATCGCTGGTCACCTTGCCCACATCCACAGCCACCAGTCCGTACCGGGCAAAAATCTGGCGGATTTCATCTTCCCTGCCCTTTTCAATAACCAGCAGCATACGCTCTTGTGATTCAGACAGCATCATCTCATAAGGGGTCATGCCCGCATCGCGCTGCGGCACTTGGTCTAGGTACATTTCCATGCCCATGCCGGCCTTGCTTGCCATCTCGCAAGATGACGAAATTAACCCAGCCGCACCCATATCCTGTATACCCACCAGCGCCGGGTGTTTCACCACTTCAAGGCAGGCCTCTAGTAGCAATTTTTCTAAATATGGGTCGCCAGCTTGTACATCTGGGCGCTGTTTCTCGGTTTCTTCAGTCAGTTCTTCGCTGGCAAAGGTTGCGCCATGTATGCCGTCGCGGCCAGTATCTGCCCCTACATACATTACAGTGTTGCCCTCGCCACGGGCTACGCCCTTCTGGATATCCTCATGGTTAATCAGCCCCACGCACATAGCGTTGCAAAGCGGATTACCCGCATAACATGGGTCAAAATAAATTTCGCCACCCACAGTGGGTACTCCCAGCGAGTTACCATACGAAGCAATCCCTGCCACAACCTCTGTGAAAAGGTATTTTGTGCGCGCGTTATCCAACTCGCCAAAACGCAGTGAGTTTAGGCTAGCAATAGGCCGCGCCCCCATAGAAAACACATCCCGCACGATACCACCCACCCCAGTGGCCGCTGCCTGAAAAGGCTCAACCGCCGAAGGGTGATTATGGCTTTCAATTTTAAAAACAACAGCCTGCCCATCGCCGATATCAACTATACCAGCGCCTTCGCCAGGCCCCTGCAGCACCCTCTCACCCTTGGTAGGAAAGCCCCGCAACAATACCTTAGAATTCTTATAGCTACAATGCTCGGACCACATTACGGAAAACAGCCCAAGCTCTGTATAATTAGGCAACCTGCCCAAAATATCCTTCACCATCTGGAACTCGCCATCAGACATCCCCATGGTGGCATAAATCTTACCGGCTTCAATTTCTTGTGGGGTTGGTTCTTTAATCATGATATCCTCCTTGGTTATGATGCAAAACCGTTAGAGGCTTTGCCCCACGGTTTAAACTAACACAGTTTTAGTTTATCGACTTAAACAAACCTAACCCATCCTCGCTGCCTAGCAGCTTGTCTACTGCGCGTTCCGGGTGGGGCATTAGGCCTAGGATGTTGCCGGCTTTGTTGGTTATGCCGGCTATGTTTTTTTGGCTGCCGTTTGGGTTTTGGTTGTAGGTGAAGATGATTTGGTTGTTGGCCTGTAGTTCTGCCAGGGTGGTGTCGTCTGCATAGTAGTTGCCGTGGGCATGGGCTATGGGTAGGGTTATGGTTTGGCCCTGGGCATATTTGTTGGTGAAGGTTGTGGCGGCGTTTTCTACTTTAATTTCTGTGGGCTTGCATATAAATCTCATACTCTCGTTTGGCAGGAAGCCGCCTGGCAGCAGGCCTGCTTCGGTTAGTATTTGGAAGCCGTTGCATATGCCAAGTATTGGCTTGCCTGCTTCGTTGGCCTTGTGCAGCGCCGGGATTATATTGGCCTGAGCGGCCATGCTGCCGCTGCGTAGGTAGTTGCCGTGTGACGCGCCGCCAGGTAGAATTACGGCGTCGTAGGTGTCTAGGGCTGTTGGGGAAGCTTCGCTATGCCATACATACTCGGCCTGGTGGCCGGCGCCTTGTACAGCGTGCAGAACATCCTCTTCGCAGCTTGTGCCTGGGAAAATTATTATGGCAAATTTCATGATATTTTCCTTTCCTGTTAGGGTTGTTGGAAAAACGGTTAACCATCCGTTCGCATATGCCGATTCTAAGAAACACGCTAAAAGCCGCATGTTTCCTGCGATACGGCACAGTTCACAGTGGTTAATCAGTATTTCCTATTGATTATAGGAAACACAGGTTAACCATCTGCTCGCATATGCCGATTCTCGGAAACACGCCAAAAGCCGCGTGTTTCCTGCGATACGGCACAGCTCACAGTGGTTAACCTGTATTTCCTATTCGATATCGAAGCTGTAGTCTTCCATTACATTGTTGGCCAGTAGCTTTTGGCATATTTCATCCACCTGAGCGGCTGCCGCTTCTAGGGAATCTGCCTGTACGGCCATGGTGATGTACTTGCCAATACGCAGCTTAGATGCGCCTTTGTAGCCTAGGTTCTGCAGAGTGGCTTCTGCGGCCTTGCCTGCTGGGTCTAGGATGCTTTCCCGCAGTGTTACGTAGATTTTCGCATTAAACATTTTCTGTCCTCCATATTTTGCAGTTTTCTATTGCGGCTAGGCTATCGTTTATGTCGCCTAGTACATTTACATGCCCCATTTTTCGGGCTGTTCTTGCCTCGGTTTTGCCGTATAGGTGGATTTTGCCTTGATTTAGCAGCGGCAAGTAGGCCTCCAGCTTGCATTCGCTGGCGGGCATCTGCTGTGCAGAATCCCCACAGGGCGGCATATGGTCGCCTAAAATATTAACCATAACCACCGGCGTGTGCAACGATGGGTCGCCCAGGGGCAGCCCACAAATTGCCCTAATATGTTGCTGAAACTGGCTTGTAACACATGCATCCATGGTGTAATGGCCAGAGTTGTGCGGGCGCGGGGCTAGTTCGTTGATATATATATCGTCGCCTACCACGAACATCTCCACACCCAGCAGTCCCACGACATTTAGCTCTTCTGCGATTTTTTTCGCGCAGGCTATGGCCTTGGCTTCCACCTGTGGCGGAATACGGGCCGGGACTATGCTCTGGTGCAATATGTTGTTTACATGGATATTCTCCGCCACTGGGAAGGTCGCCACCTCACCTGTGGTGCTGCGCGCAACTACAACTGATACTTCCTTAGAATAATGCATCCATTGCTCTAATATGCATTCTGTGCTGGCGGCCAGCTCCATTGCCCGGGGCAGGTCTGCCGGGGATTTTAGCACAACTTGACCCTTGCCATCGTAGCCGCCAAAGGTTGTTTTCAGCACGCTTGGGTAGAAGACTGCCTGCTGTAATTGCTGTGGTGTTTCTATCAGACAAAAATCCGGCACTGGGATACCCATGTTTTTGATGGCGGATTTTTCCCGGTGGCGATGCTGGGTTATTTTTAGCACATGGCTGCCCTGGGGCAGGTATGCTTCTTTTTCCAGCCAGGTCAGGGCTTCGTAATCGATATTCTCGAACTCGTAGGTGATTATATCCGATACTTCCGCCAGCTTTTTTATGGCGGCAAGGTCATTATAATTTGCCACGATTTCAATATCAGACACCTGTGCCGCCGGGCCGCCGGGCTCTGGCTCTAGCACTGCCACGTAATATCCCATGGCCTTGGCCGCCTGGGCCATCATGCGGCCAAGCTGCCCGCCGCCGATTATGCCAATGGTCTTATAGGGGAGAATTGTCATCTGGTAGCTTCGCCTCCAATACAGTATCCCGCAGTTTGTCGCTTCTGGCCTGCAGCCTTGCAAAAACCGTAGCATCGAACGCGCCAATAATCCGCGCCGCCATAAGTCCGGCATTGATAGCCCCGGCCACCCCAATTGCCATGGTAGCCACAGGTACCCCCCCCGGCATCTGTACGATAGATAGCAACGAATCCAACCCATCCAGCGCCTTCGCCTTAACCGGCACCCCAATAACCGGCAAACATGTTTTAGAGGCCACCATCCCCGGAAGATGCGCCGCCCCGCCAGCCCCGGCGATTATCACCTTAATCCCACGGGGCTTGGCATCTTCTGCGTATGTAAACATATAATCCGGCGTGCGATGTGCCGAAACAACCCTTTTTTCGAAGGGAATCCCAAGCTCCTCCAACACCATGCATGCATGGCGCATAATCTCCCAATCAGATGTACTACCCATGATAACGCCAACCATTTGCATCACTCTCCTGGTGTATTTGTACTAATCTCAAATTAAAACAACGAATTGAAGCGGCACAATTGAACGCTGAGCCGAAATGAGGCGTTTAATAGCGAACCTGCCGCAAACAATGAGGCGATTTTAATTGAGATTAGTATTTAAAACCGCCAAAAGCCCCATCGGTCACATCTCAAAACTTTAATTTTGGCGAATGCAATTATACATTTCAGTTGGTGCCATTTTGCGACCAACTGAATTAATTTTCACAAACGACGCCTCTACAAAAGAACCACTGTTAAAGTTTTTGCCAAGCTTTTTTCAAATATAACCCGAAAGAAATCTGGCGGCACGAAGTGCCGGGTTCGCAAAGCGAACCTTATGAAAGCGGGAGTTTTGTTTCTTATTTTACACCTACCAAAGGTATTTGACAATATCTATGACAGGATATTAGAATGTAGCAGTCCTGGGATTTTCTTTGCGGGAATGGCGGGATTCTTGTGGAAATTGAATTTATTTTTCAGGAGGAACTTTATGGAAAACGTACTTGTTGTAGGCCGCGGCGGGCGCGAGCATGCACTGGCTTGGAAGCTTGGGCAATCTGCCAAGGTTGGCAAAGTTTTTGTTGCGCCGGGCAGCCATGGCATGAAGGATGTTGCAGAAGTTGTAGATATAAACGAAGCAGACCATGCGGGGCTGGTTAAGTTTGCCAGGGACAATGGCATCACCCTCACAGTTATTGGCGCAGAGCAGCCACTAATGGACGGCATTGCAGACAGCTTTACCGCTGCGGGGCTGCGGGTTTGGGGGCCTAGCGCCGCAGCCGCGCAAATTGAAGGCAGCAAGACTTTTTCCAAAAATTTGATGAAAAAATATGGCATACCCACCGCGACCTACGAGGTTTTTACCAATGCTGCAGCGGCATATGAATATGTACAAACCGCGCCAATGCCCATAGTGATAAAGGCCGACGGCCTAGCCGCCGGCAAGGGCGTAGCCATTGTGGCCAACGTGGCAGAGGCCCGCGCCGCCATCAAGGATATGATGGAAGATAGCAAATTTGGTGATTCTGGGCATCGGGTGGTAATTGAAGAGTTTTTGGTGGGCGAAGAATTTTCTTTCATGGCATTTGTCCACGGGGAGGCAGTGTTCCCCATGGAGCTTTCCCGTGACCACAAACGCGCTTTCGACAATGACCAAGGGCCAAATACAGGCGGCATGGGGGCGTACTCGCCCATGCCAATAATCGATCAGGCCACAATTGACGAATCTGTAGAGACCGTGCTAAAAAAAACCGCTGCCGCTATGGTGGCAGAAGGCCGCCCATTCACTGGCTTCCTTTATGGCGGGCTAATGGCCACCGCCAAAGGCCCAAGCGTAATAGAATTTAACGCCCGCTTTGGCGACCCAGAGGCAGAAGTGCTGCTACCCCGCCTAGAAAGCGACTTGTTCGACGTGCTGCAAACAATCCTAAACGGCGGCACGCCACAGCTAAAATGGTCTGCCGATGTGGCCGTAGGCGTGATACTAGCTTCCACCGGCTACCCAGAAGCCCCTGAAACCGGCCATAAAATAACCGGCATGTGCAACCTATCTCCTGGCACGCTAGTTTTCCATTGCGGCACAAAACACGATGGCCAAAACTACTACACCGCCGGCGGCCGGGTGCTAATAATAGTAAAAAAAGCCGCAGATTTCGCCACGGCCAAAAGAGAAGTATATGAAGAAGTTGCGAAGATTGAATGTGACAGAATTTTTTATAGGCGGGATATTTCGTAGTTGATGATGTGGCAAAAAGGGCTGCCCTGCTAAGCATAATTATTTACAACCAATGCTTAGCAAGGCAGCTTTTTTATTTTTAGAAAAATAACCGCAGCCCACCAACAAAATACAAATATTTGGTACTTGTATAGTGAAATAAATGAGAAACTGTCTCGCCAGAGCGGCACCTGAAACGCCGAGACAAGGCGTTTTAGGCGTTTTTGCTGAAACAGGCGAGACCAATTTCGAATCATTTCACTATAATATGAGAGGTGGTGAAAACAATCGAATTTAACGATGAAATGGTGACTAAATACGCGAAAAAAATCTTTGGCTTTGCGTATTCGAAAACAAGAAACACCCATCAAGCCCAAGAACTTGCGCATGATATTTTATGTTCACTGGTGGACTCTTTACGCAAGCAAAGCAGCATTGCAGATTTAGACGGCTATATTTACACGGTTTCTAACTACACATGGTACAAATTTTTGCGGAAGAACAAGCGGCATTGGAACAATTTAGATGTTGATACGCTTTACAACTTGCAAAGCCAGCAAAATGTAGAAACCGAAGCCGAAAATGCCTTGTTAATCGAGAAACTAACAACAGAAATCGCTTATTTAACAGAATTACACCGCAAGATTACAATAATGTTTTATTACGACAATAAAACTAGTAGCAAAATTGCGAAATTACTTGATATTTCTCACTCGACCATTCGTTGGCATTTAACTGAAATTAAAAAAAAGCTGAAAGAAGGGATTGAAATGAGAACCACAGTCTATGAACCAAAACGCTTATGGTGCGGGCATGACGGCTACGCTCAAGATGAAAAAATGTGCGGGCTTGGGCACAACCCTCTTGTGGATAATATTGCCCTTGTATGTTATGGCAAAGAGCTAACTATCGAAGAAATTTCCAGAACACTGCAGGTTGCGGCGTTTTATATCGAGCCACTTATCAAGGATCTGACGCATTTAGATTATCTTCGTGTGGTAAAAAAGAATAAATACTCGACAAATTTTTTTATTCGCACAGAAAACTTTAGCATGGCAGAGGCAAAGTACAAGTTCCATAATATAAAACCATGTGCAGAAAAAATAATAAAAATGTTCCGGACATATCAAAACGAGCTAAAACAGATAGGTTTTGTCGGCAGCGACCTTGATACAGATTTTCTGCTGTGGGCGTTTATTCCTATGGCTTTACAGGTGCTGTACTCCCAATCTCTTGTGCATGTACTTAAGCAAAACAAGACTACTGTAGACACGCCCACACGTAAAGACGGCTCGCAACATTGGGTATGCGCCGGGCTACGGAATGACGCTTACGACATTAACAGATTTACCGCCGAAGAAGTGGATTTCAAAGAAAAGTCCAATGGCAACGGCATTAAATCTAATAATCGTGAAGATGGTGATACAACTTTGTGTAGCCTGCAATACGAAAGCTATGCCACAATTAAAATGGGCATTTATTGGCGTGAGTTTGACGATATAGCAATCTTACACGGGATTAAGCGCATAGCATCCATAATCCGCAACAACGAAACACCAAACGACTACGACAAAGAAGTGATAGCGTCTTTCGCAAAACATGGGTATGCCAAAATAGAAAATGGCATGCCTAAACTATTGATTCCGTTCCTTTTTGCCGATGAGTGGCAAAAATATGATAATTTGTGGCAGAAAATCCACCGTGATATAGGGCAAAATATTTTTGTCTCATTTATAGAAGGTTTTGCCGCCGAAATGCAAAAAGAAATACCTGCCTTTATTTCTGAAGCCGAGCGAAACTATATAAAATACGAGGCATACCCGCAATATGCAGTATTGTACTGGCTTGCAGATAATGGGCTGCTCCGCTACCCAAGCGACGAAGAGGCGAAGCGGTTATGTACGATTGTTATGTGCAAGTAAAATAAACCAGGGGAATTGACGTTGCTTTGAATACAATAGCACGTTAGTTTTTCCTCCGCTCTATTTTTATAGGTATTTATGGATTATGCAAGGAGAATTTTCTTTGTACCAAAAAAACTGCTGCCAGTTGATAATCAAACCGGCCGCAGTTTTTTTAAGCCTAAATATTTCTATTGATAAATGTATCTACATTGTGTATACTAATGTCAAAGGAGTTGATAATATGCGTGCTACTATTCAGAAATGGGGCAATAGTCAAGCTATACGTTTGCCAAAGGCTGTTCTTGAAACCGCAACCATAAACGAAAATGAGCAAGTCAGCATTTTGGCAGAGCGCAATCAAATTATAATCAAAAAATCAAGAAAGCATAGGGAGCATATTCCCCTTGCCGAGCGTTTGAAAGACTGGAACGGCCAACCTTATGAGTTAAATGACGAAGATAAGGCATGGTTAGACTTAGAGCCTGTTGGTGATGAAGTATGATAAAGCCAAAACAAGGGGATATAATCAAATTGAATTTAGACCCAACTAAAGGGCATGAGCAAGCAGGGTATCGCCCTGTACTGGTGATAAATAATGCGTCATTTTCAAAAGCAAGCAACATGATTGTTATATGCCCTATCACAAATACTGACCGTGATAGTTTGTTGCA
>WQVK01000022.1 GCA_009784025.1 Defluviitaleaceae bacterium | reverse complement strand
TGCAAACCATTCAACTGTTTCGCCCTCAAAACCCCTTGATTGTAGCTTGCATTTTTGTGACAAAGCGGCAACATCGTCACACTCATGCCTAACTAAATAATCATAATTATCAGCATCTGTCATATGAGTTGCCATAGTTGCCAAATTGTTGTTCCAAAAATCAACATATTCGGCCCATTCTGAAAAACCCAGCTCGCTTAACAGCAATGCATACTCTTTTGGAACAAAGTACAAGCGTAACTTCCCTGGAATGTCGGCTAAAACTTTAAGCAAATCATTAAAATTATTTACAGCAAAGTAGAGCATTGACGGTGATTTCGTTTTGTCATGCAATAAAATTAAATTATCATCATTACATGTAATCACAGCGTTTTTACAATCATCAAAATCAATATAATTCATGGATGTATATTTATATTTTGTTGACCTTTCGTGAATTTCATTAAATAAATATTCATTCAGCATTTTTGCAACCTCCACAAAATAAATTTTGCGCACGTATCCCGCTTTGGTGGTACATAAGTGCGCTCTTTTTTCAGATAATAAATTGATTTTAACATACATCAAATGCTCGGGAAAGTAGTGTGCTTTGAATTTGCGTTAGTTACATCCTTCACAACACACATCAGATTAATAGAGTTCTTCTGAAATTGCAAAAAACGCAATTTCGGAAAAAGCAAAAGATTGAAAATGTAACTTTTCCGAAACCCCATACAGGAATTTCGAGAGAAGTCTAATAACAAAATCAACTTATTACAATCTGTAATAAGTTGATTCGAAATCATACAATCATCTGAGTTTGTTTCGCAGCATAAACCGCAATTTACGCGACCCCATTTGGAATTTCACCCGCAGGTTATATATCTTGTGCAGTAGCAATAGCTTGCTGGGGTTCTTCTTTAACGCCTCATTTTTCAGCGCCCAGCGGATAATCCTTTCGCCAGAAGGAAACTGGGTCAAATAAATTAGCGTGTACCAATAGACTTTCTCTTTGTTGCCGCCAGCCCCATGGCCTTGCCGCCACCAAGCCATAGAATGATATTGCTCCCTAAGGGGGCGCGCCTGTTCTGCCCGGATTTCATCCCAGGTTTTAACCCCATGGCGCACAGCAATTTCTTCAATAGGCGTGCCTGGCAAGAAGGACAAACCATGCAACTGCAACAAAAACGGCTTGGCCAGCTTGCGGCAAAGCTCTAATGTTTCCCGTAAATCTTCCGGGGTTTCGAAGGGATGCCCAAGTATAAAATCATAAATAACCAGCGGTACCTTGGCCGCAGCCAGGCTGTTGGAACAATTGAGGATATCACCCTGGGTTTCGTTGCGGGTGTAGATATCTTTGCGGGTTTTGGGGCAGCCGCTTTGCACGCCTATTACAATTTTGCTAAGGCCAGCGGCCACCATATGTTCTAGGCATTCCTTGTTGGCGCTAAGCTTTGGATGCCCCCAAACTTCAAATGGCAGGTTGATTTTAGCTTTGTATTGCCGGGCAAATTCTGCTACCCATTCCTTATTCCATGGGAAAATTTCATCCCAAAAGCGCAGAACTTGCAGCCCGGGGTTTTTCTGTTTCACATCTTCAAGCTCTTGCATTACATCCTGGATGCTGCGCTGGCGGATAAACGGCCCTTTACCTTTATACAAATCGCGGATAGAGCCAGTAGAGCAATACGAGCAGCGGTTTGGGCAGCCGCGAGATGTGGTAAGCTCGTAACTATGGGTTTTTACGGCGGGGTCGCCCTGCATTATTTTGTCGTTATTTATATAATACATATGGTCGCCGCCAAAATCCGGATGGGGAATGCTGTCTAGGTTGTGCTTAAGTAGCCTAACTTCATTTATGCGCGGGCCATCTGGGCCGTTGGTGCAAAGATTATCCAAATGTTCGAAGGGTTGTCCATTTTCCAAGGCATCTGTGAATTCCACTATCGCTTCTTCGCATTCCCCCCGAAAGGCAACATCTGAGAATTCCAAGCATTTTTCCGGGAAAAGTGATACATACGCCCCCCCCACGATAATTGGCACATTGGTATGCTGGCGTAGTAATGTTGCCAGTTTTTTCACAACTTCTAAATAAAACGAACTCATTATGCTAAAGCCGATATAGCCTGGGTTTAGCTCTTCAATTAGCTGGCAGAACAAATGATATTCTGCATCTGTTGGTTCATCCACTGCATAAGAATTGAAATCTTTGAGAAAAATTAAATTTGTATCATAACCATGCTTCTTTAATGCAGACGAAAGATACCTTATGCCTAATCTTTTGGTTTCGTACATTCCGACAAAAAGTGGTTTTGTAGTTTTCATTTTAAATTACCTTTCCGGTTAAAATCCTGTGACGATAATATATCTATCCCGGACATTTTAACAGGACTTTGCCAAAGTGTAAAACAAGTGTCATATTAGCCCAGGCTTTTTGTGATATCATACAAACGATAATACAAAGGCGGTGAAAGCCGTCGAAAATAAAATTAAGGAGATGATTACCCTTGACTAAACTAAAACGTAACATCGTGGTAGCAGCTGTTAGCGCGCTTATGATGCTTCTTGCATTGCCACTAATGCTGTCTGCGGCATCACTTTTTAACGTGAGCGTAGACAGAACAACAGTGCCTTCAGGGCAAAGTGTAACATTCACCATCCGCACATCCGATGATGTGAACTATGTATTTGCAGAAATTGGTGCAACTCGCGTGCAAGGCACAAGAACAGGTGCAGTAGCAGATGGCCAACAAAACTGGAGCCTAGTGGTTCAGCCAGCTGCAACCGCAACAGTTAACGTTTTCGCAAACACAGCCAATAACACAACAGACGCGGCTACAGTTGCTGTTCCTGTAACTGTAACTCCTGCGATAGCACCTCCAGTAACACAACCCCCAGTAACACCTGTGCCCCCAGTAGGGCAGTTGCCAGCACCAACAGGCGGCCTGGCAATCCATAGCATTACAGAAACTCCTGCCCGCGCAGCTAACCAAGTTCAACTTACTGTAGTTGTTGGCCTAGACGCAAATGAAGTTTGGGTTCGCTTTGCAGATAACCGCTTCCGCCGCGGCCAAGAAGCTGTAGCACAACGTACAGCCACAACCCGCACATTCGTAATCGACTTCGTGCCAGCCACCAACGCTGCACAACAAGTACAGGTTAGCGCAAACAGAACCTATTCTGTAGTGGGTGCAACAAACCAGCAATTTAATGTAACTCTAGCTGCTCCTTTCGTAAGGCCAGCAGCCCCTGCAATCCAGCAAGTATCTGTAAGCCCACGCACAGTTACCCCAGGCAGCAACACAACATTCAACATCCGCACCAACGCAGATGTTCAATATGTATGGGTAATAGATGTAGATGGCAACAGACGCAATGCTAACCGCACTGGCCAAGCCACAGCAACCGCAAGAAACTGGACAGTATCCTTCAACCCTGGCCGCACAGGCACAGTTGCAGTATACGCAAACACAGTAGACAGCACAGAAGGCGCAACCAGACGCACAGAAACTGTTAACGTACAAACCGCTGCCGCCGCAATAATCAGAAGCAGCAATGCATTCTGGTCAGATGGCTGGAACCAAAACTGGAACCCCAACTTGCCATGGAACCAAGGCACAGGCAACGTAACAGTGGAAGTTGTAACAAACTACACAGTACAACGTGTATGGGTTGACCTGCCAGACGGCCGTAGGCAAGACCTAACATTGCAATCCGGCTCTGGCACAGGCGACAGAACCTGGCGCACCAATGTATCTGGCGCATGGAACTGGAACTGGTCGACAGTGACAGCCCGTGTAAGCTTAACGAATGCATACAACACAGATGCTTCTACTACAATTAACATCGGAGGGCAAGGCAACTGGAACTGGAATCATAGTGGGAATCTTGCGCTTACCCATAACCCTGGCTGGATTCAAACATTTACAGCAACGCCAGCAGGTGGTATTACCAATATTACCATCGTTACTGGATCTCCTGTAACGTCATTAAACTTTGGCTCGTGGGCGATGAACTCAACTGACCAAATAACTTGGTGGGTAGCGATTCCATGGCAAAATATGTTTACGCATCAAGGCCAGCAATTGACAATTACAGCGCCAGGGCAAGTTCAGGCATTCGCAACCTGGTGGTAAAAAATTGTAAAACATGAATAAAAAAGGCGATTGGCATCTGGGTGATGTCAATCGCCTTTTTTTGCGTTGAATGCGGCCAGAATTATTACATATCTGCAATTTCCTGTGCCAGGCTTAGTAGCTGTGCCGCGGTGGCTTTTGGGTTGTTGCTTTCCATTATTGCACGAACTACAGCTATGCCTTTTGCGCCGCTGTTTTTTAGGGGTGATAAGTTTGTTTGGTCTAGGCCGCCTATGGCTATGGTGGGGATTGGGATGTTGGCAGCGATTTCTTTTAGGGTTTCTATGGGGGTTAAGACTGTGATTACTTTTGTTTTTGTGGGGTATATTGCGCCTACGCCTAGGTAGTTTGCCCCGGCTTGATAGGCGGCTTGGGCTTGGGCTAAGGTTTTTGTGGTGGCGCCTAGGATTTTATCATGGCCTAACATTGCCTTGGCGGTAGCCAGGGGGATGTCGCTTTGGCCAAGGTGAACGCCGGCTGCGTCTGTGGCCATGGCTATGTCTATCCTGTCGTTGATTATTAGCGGAATATCATGCTGGTCTGTGATGGATTTTACTTTTATGGCTAGGTCGTAGAATTCTTTGCCTGTGAGATTTTTCTCGCGAAGCTGCAGCAGGGTGATGCCTCCTTTGCAGGCTTGGCGGATGGTTTCTAGGAAGGTTGATTCTTCCATATTGTCGCTGTTTGTTACTAGGTATAGGGTTGGGTCGAGTTTCATGGGATTTTCCTTTCGTGGTAGGTTTGTTAAAACATGTCGGAAGTTTATGCCATGTTGTTTTTAAGAATGTTGTTTTTAAGAAAACAGCGCAAAAACTTTATAAGCGGCCGGCAAGTGCATCTTTCATGCGCAATAGAGTTGGTTTATACGAAACACGCGCGCAAGCACGTTTTACAAAAAGCTGGTGGTGTTGGCAAAACCCACGGTTCTAAAATATATGATTAGTATAAACCGGCTGCAACCCTCTGGATTGCAGCATTTTGTGTACTGCAGGTACGCTGCGGTTGTCGGATATTTGGAACTGGTCGTCGCCTTTTTGGGCTTGGTCGTGGCCGCCCACGCCCGTCATTACGCCGGCGGAGATTTTTGTGGCGCATAGGCCCACTACATTGTCGCGGAAGTGGGTGCCTTCCCGGGTGGAGATTGTTATGCCCGCAAAGGGCATGAAAAGGCGGTAGGCTAGCATTATTTGCAGGAGGTTGCGGTCGGTTACTTCTGTTATGTTGGCGTCTGGCTGGCCCGCATGGGCACGCAGGCGCGGTACAGAGAAGGCAATTTCTGCATGGGGGTATTTTTGCTGCAGCAGATAGGCATGGACGCCAGCGGCAAAGCTGTCTTGCCTGAAGCAATGTAGCCCTAGCAGCACGCCTAAGCTTACGCCGCGCATTCCGGCCTGGAGGGCGCGTTCTTGGCTGTAGAAGCGGTATTCGTAGTCACGTTTTTGGCCTTTTGGGTGGACGCGAGCGTAGGTTTCTTGGTTGTAGGTTTCTTGGTACACGTTCACGAAATCCGCCCCGGCTTGATGCAGGGCTTGGTATTCGTGGGTGTCCATGGGGTAGACTTCTAGGCCTACGGTAGTGAATTTTGTTGCGGCAAGCTGTACGGCTTGCCGGATGTAGCTTACATCAGATTTTTGGCGGGATTCGCCGGTTAGAAGAAGGACTTCGTCTAGGCCCGTTGCCGCTATGGCGGCCAGTTCGCGCTCGATTTCCTTTGAAGTCAGTTTGCCTCGCTTGATTTCGTTGGCTTGGGCGAAGGCGCAGTATGTGCAATGGTTCGTGCAGTAATTGGCCAGGTACAGCGGTGTGAAAAGCTGGACACTGTTGCCAAAATGGCGGGCGGTTTCTTGCTTAGCCGCTGTGGCCATTTCTTCAAGAAAGAGGTCTGCTGCGGGGGAAAGAAGGGCGGCAAAATCGTAGATGCTGCGGCGATTCGATTGAATGGCGCGCAGCACTTGGGTTTGGGTTATTTGGTTTGGGTTGAAATTACCGATGATGTCTAATAGCTGTTGTAGCATTTAGTACCTCCATTGAAGTAGGGACTCTACCCTTGTACCTCGCCTCTGCAGCGGGCGAAGCCCGTTTTCGTTTCCGCCGTTTGCGCCTGCGGGTGAATGCTGCGCATATAGATAGTTTGTAGCAGTTTATAGCGTGATGGATGATGTTTTCAGTTTGTGATTTTACTCTGCATCCAAAAAACCCGTTAGTGGGCTGGATGCTTCTGCCATGCCTTCTAGCACGCGGCCGGGCCCTGCCAGGTAAGCTGCGCGGCCAGCTTCTATGGCCAGCTTAAACGCCGTGGCCATTTGTGCGATGTTGCCTGCGGTGGCTATTGCGGTGTTGGCCATCACCGCAGAGCAGCCCATTTCCATGGCTTCACATGCCTGGGATGGGCGGCCTATACCTGCGTCTACTATTATTGGTAGGTCAATCTCGTCTATTATTATTTTGATGAAATCTCGCGTTAGCAGGCCTTTGTTTGTGCCAATTGGCGCGCCTAGGGGCATGATGGCGGCTGCGCCGGCTTCTTTCATGCGGCGGGCGGCCTCCAGGTCTGGATACATGTACGGTAGCGCAATAAAGCCGTCTTTTGTAAGCAGCTCTGTGGCGCGGATTGTCTCTATATTATCTGGTAGCAAGTACCTAGAATCGCGAATCACTTCAATTTTGATAAGGTCGCCGCAGCCAAGTTCACGGGATAGCCTTGCAATCCGCAGGGCTTCGTCGGCATTGCGCGCGCCAGAAGTATTAGGCAGCAGCGTGGCATGTTTGGGAATATAATCCAAAATGCTTTCATTGCCCTTCAAATTGGCACGGCGCAAAGCCAGGGTTACAATTTCTGCGCCGCCAGCCTCTATTGCGGCTTTAACAAGGTCTAGCGTAAACTTGCCAGAACCCAAAATAAACCGCGACTTAAACTCCTTACCCCCAAGAACAAACTTGTCTACCATCATCCGCCTCCCACAAAGGATACAATTTCTATTTTATCTGCATCCGAAAGAACAATGCTGCTAAACTCAGCCTTTGGGATGATTTTTTCATTCAACTCAACTGCCACCCTGTCCATCATATGGCCGTTTTTTTCCAAAAAAGCCTTCAAAGTACAAGGCACTTCCAGCTTTAAGCTTTCGCCATTAACTCTCATCTTTTCACCTTCCAACATACACTATGCCAGAAGTGTAGCAATTTTCCCGAGATTTTGTCAACCCCTGCGGGGGGCGCTTCGTGGGCATGAGGTTGGGGCTTTTGGGTACGCCTCGTGGCCGGTTGCTTGGTTGGAAGATAAAAAATGGTACCATACGGTACCACTTTCCATGAATTATGGTACCGTATGGTACCATTTTTATAGTAAAAAGGGCATGTTTTGCCATGTCGTTTGCAAAGAAACCAGCCAAATAAGCTGTTTTTTGCAAAAATAAAAATTAAAAACTCACGACGATGTAATTTCATCCATTTTCCCAACCAAAATATTAAGGTTTTCGCCCTGCTTTTTTCCAAATATAGTGAGATAATTCGAAAGAAATCGGGCGGCGGGTGTGCAGGGTTCGCGGAGTGAATCTTATGAAAAACGGATGGAGGTGCGGCTGGCAAATCCTCTGGCGGTTTTATCTCTCTTCCCCCTTGCCATAAAGCTAGCGCTCTGATATTCTTGGTGCATCGGACAAAATCTTAGAATGGGAGCGATTGCAAATGATGACAACTAAACAAATGATGGATTCGGCCTTGAAGCTTGCCGGGCTGGACAAAATGCCCAACGACTGCGATATTGTAGTGCCGGGCGAGGGCATAAAGAAGGTGCTAATGGGAGTAGACATGGGCACGCCAGAGATTATGTTGGCGCGGGAGCTTGGCTACGATTGCGTCGTGAGCCATCATCCCACCAACACCAACCCAGATATGCTAGATGTAATGAACGACCATATTTTAAAGCTGGAGAAGCTTGGTGTGCCGCGCAACAAAGCGCAAAAAGCCCTAGCTGGCCGCAAAGACGAACTTAGCTACAACCAGCATGTATCCAATTCTCGCCGCAGCGAATCTGCTGCGAAGCTGCTTAACATGCCGCTTCTATCGCTTCACACCCCAGCAGATGTTATTGGCGAGGCAATGGTACAAAAATTCCTAGACGATAAATTTGCAGGCAAGCCAGAAACCACAGTTGGCGATGTAGCCGTCGCCCTTGAAGAAATCTGTGAATACAAAAACTCTACCCGCAAGCCAGTAATTCGCGTGGGCGCAAAAGACAGCTACGCAGGCAAAATCTACGTGTTAATGTCTGGCCTAACAGGCCCAGGGGCAGCCATCCTAAAAACCTACATTGAAGCAGGCGTTGGCACTTTGGTAATGATGCACATTCCCGAAAAAGACGCAAAAGAACTAAAAGACCAAAACATCGGCAATGTACTAATCGCAGGCCATATGTCCAGCGATTCCCTAGGAATGAACGAAATAGCCAATGAATGGCGCAAGCAAGGCGTAGAAGTTACAATGATGTCTGGTGTTATAGAACGATAAGTTAAGGCCTTGGGGGGAAGGGAGTTTTTTGAAAAAACTCCCTTCCCCCCAAACCCCCATCCCAAAAATTCTAATTTTGAAGGGGTTTTTTTATGAAGGATATAGTGGAACGCATTAGGGCTGGGCAGTTTAAGGCCGCCAACCTAAGGCGCGAGCTTGCAGATATGAATATTATTGACCTTGGTGAGGTTTTTGAAGGGCTTACCAAGGAGGAGACTATACAGATTTTTCGGCTGCTGCCTAAGGATGTAGCAGCTAATGTTTTTGCACATATTATCCCCAAAAAGCAGCAGATAATCGTGGAGGCTTTAACGGATATTGAAGTGGGCAAAATAGTAGAAAATTTATTTGTAGATGATGCCGTAGACTTTATTGAAGAAATGCCCGCCAATGTGGTTAACCGCGTGTTAAGCCAGGTGGGGGAAGAAAAACGCGCAATAATAAACCAGCTTCTGCAATATCCAGACGACTCTGTGGGCAGCATCATGACCACAGAGTATTTGGCGTTGCGGGAAGATTTTACGGTGTTAGAGGCATTTGATAAAATCCGCGAAATTAAGCTTATGGGGCTGCACACATGTTATGTGGTGCGCCGGGACAAGCTGTTTGTGGGTTCTGTTTCGCTAAAGACGCTGCTGCTGGCCAAGGAACACGAACGGGTAGGGGATATCATGCAGCCCAGCCTCATTTCCGCAAAAACCCTAGACGACCAAGAAACCGCGACTAGGCTTTTCCATAAATACGACCTTTTGAGCCTGCCAGTGGTAGACAAAGAAGGCCGCCTGGTTGGCATCATCACAGTAGACGATGCCGTGGAAATAGTAGAAGAAGAAGCCACCGAAGACTTTGAGAAAATGGCAGCAATAGGCCCAACAGGCACACCCTACCTAAAAACAAGCATCCTGCGCCACGTAAAAAGCCGCGTAGGCTGGCTGATGGTGTTAATGTTGCTGGCCATAGGCACAGAGCTTATAATAGGCACTTTTGAAGAAGCAATGGCGGCGCTACCCGCCCTGGCAGCCTTTATCCCTATGCTAATGGATGCTGGCGGTAACGCCGGCACACAAACTTCTACCCTAATAATACGCGGCATGGCCCTAGACGAAATCCTATTCAAAGATTTCTACAAAGTATGGTGGCGCGAGTTCCGCGTGGCCATCCTATGCGGCCTTATACTAAGCATAGTAAACGCTGTGCGCGTGTTAGTATTCAACCCAGACCAGCTGCTAATCACAATTTCCGTGAGCTTAACCCTAATGGCCGTAGTAATACTAGCAAAAACCCTAGGCTGCCTGCTGCCCATGGCCGCAAAAAAACTACGACTAGACCCCGCAACCCTAGCAGCTCCGATAATAAAAACAATAGCCGACGCAATGGCCCTAACAATGTTCTTTCTAATAGCACAAGCCATGCTGCCAGAGTTACGGTAAGGATACAAAACCGTAAAAGGCCTAGCCGCCCACATCCATACCCGCTTTTTAAAAAGCAGGGCAAAAACTTTAACGCAGGAATAAAATTTATATTCCAATGTTAGTTTTTTGATAAAACTTTTTTCCAAAAAAGTTTTTGGGGTGCGGGGCAAAGCCCCGCGGTTCTAACAAGGAGACCACATGGATAAAAATATACTCGATATCATAAATAATGAGGCCTACGAAGAGCTACAGCTGCTTTTTTCGCATATGAATGCTGTTGATATTGCGGATGTTTTAGAGCAGGCGGAAGAGGGTAAGGCCATTGCGGCCTTTAGGTTGCTGCCGCCAGATGAAGATTTGGCTACAGAGGTTTTTTCGTATATTTCGCCGGGGCGGCAGCAGCTTTTTGTGCAAAAACTTTCAGCTGAAGAAGTTGAGGATATTCTGGAAGATTTGTCTGTTGACGATATTGTAGATTTTATTGACGAAGTGCCGGAAGAAATAAGTAAGTATGTTTTGGAAAGCGTAAGCCCAGAGAAGGGCGAAATGGTTGACCGAATTTTGGATTACCCAGAAGATTCTGCCGGGCGGCTTATGAATACGGAATTTATCGAGCTTTCGCCAGAAGTAACGGCACAGGATGCGCTGCATACCATACGTACATCGGGTGTGGATAAAGAGAATATTTACACCTGTTACGTGGTGGACGAGGCCCGTGGGCTGGTTGGCGTGGTCACGGCGGATGTTATTTTGTACGCGCCGCTGAATGCAAAAATTGGCGAAATAATGGATACAAATGTGATATCGGCCCAGGTGGCAGACGACCGGGAGGAAATTGCAAATACTTTTAGCAAATACGATTTGCTAGCCCTGCCAGTGGTTAACCGGCGCGGGCAGCTTATGGGTATCGTAACCGTAGACGATATCCTGCGCATAATCCACCATGAAGACACCGAGGACTTCGAGCAAATGGCAGGTATAATCAACCCTTCAGACGAGCCATACTTGCGCACTGGCGTTGTAACTCACGCCAAAAACCGCATCCTATGGCTACTGGTGCTTATGTTAACCGCTGCCATAACCGGCGCAATAATTTCCACTTTTGAGGATGCTTTGGCTGTGTTGCCCATTCTGGCCGTGTTTATCCCCATGCTAATGGGCGCAGGCGGCAACGCAGGCGCGCAGTCCTCCACTGTGGTAATCCGCGGAATGGCCCTTGGCGAAATAAAAACATCCGACACCTTGCGGCTAGTGTGGCGCGAAACCCGCATAGCCCTAGTATGCAGCCTAATTCTGGGTGTGGCCAACTTCGCCCGCATAGCAATAATGTACGATCGCGACTTCCATCTGGCCTGGGTAGTAACCCTAAGCCTAGCCGCCACCCTAATAGTAGCTAAAATAATAGGCTGCACCCTGCCCATAGCCGCAAAAAAACTAAAACTAGACCCAAGCCTAATGGCCGCCCCCCTACTGACAACAATAGTAGACTGCACCGCGCTAATCGTATTCTTTGCGGTGGCTCGGGTTGTGTTTACCTTGTAGAATATTGGAATCGTCAGAGGCTTCGCCGACCACACCTCCACTTCTTTTTTTGAAAAAAAGAAGCAAAAAAACTTTAATATTTATTTGGGGGGAATGAAATTTTAAAAAAAGCCTGTAATTTCGGGCTTTTTTAGTTTTGATGGATGAGAAAATTGGGCGAAAAAGGTGTTTTTTGCCCAAAATGTGGTACCATACGGTACCATTTTGCCGGGATTATGGTACCGTATGGTACCATTTGTTGAAAATATTTTGCCCCAAAGTTGTAAATTTCATCTTTTTATTCACATAATCCTACCCCAACAACAATAACCCGCAGATTTATGGCCTTTGTAGGGAATACTCCCCCGCGCATTCCGCGTACTAATCGCCAAAATTCACGACCCCACATACACCACGTAGGGGATACGCTTGATTATCACGCATTTCCCCCGGCGCAGCAGCCATCACCCATACAAAAACAAAAAAAGGAGCCACAAAAAAATGCACCCCATCAACCCAGACATCCTATCCCTAACCCTGCCAGAACTAGAAGCCGCCATGCCACAGCACCCAAAATTCCGCGCAGGGCAGGTGTTCGACTGGCTACACCGCCGCGGCGCTCAAAGTTTTGCCGACATGAACAACCTTCCCAAAACCCTACGAGACGAGCTTTCCCAGGCTTTCTACATCCCCAAGGTGGAGACGGTTAAAAAGCTAAAATCCAAAACCGACGGCACTGTCAAATATCTCTTCCGGCTTGGCGACGGAGTGTTGGTGGAATCTGTTTTAATGGAATACAGCCACGGCCATTCTGTATGCGTGTCTACCCAGGCGGGCTGCAAAATGGGCTGTACTTTCTGCGCTTCTGGTGCAGATTTTGCCCGTGACCTCACCCCCGGCGAAATCCTGCGCCAGGTGTACGCCGCCGGCCAAGACTGCCCACGCGTGGGCGGCGTGGTGATAATGGGCTGCGGCGAGCCACTAGACAACTTCGCCAATACCATGCGTTTTATAGAACTAGCCACCCATCCAAAAGGGCTAAACATAGGCGCGCGCCACATCACCCTATCCACATGCGGGCTAATCCCCCAAATGCAAGCCCTAGCTGCCCACCGCCTGCAAATCACCCTAGCCGTATCCCTACACGCCCCCAACGACCAAACCCGCCAGCAACTAATGCCCATAGCCAAAACCTACCCCCTAAAAGACCTAATAAAAACCTGCCGCGAATATGTAAACAAAACCAACCGCCGCATCACCTTCGAATACGCCCTAGCCAAAGGCATAAACGACAGCCACACCCAAGCCAAAGAACTAGCCTCCCTACTTAAAGGGCTAAACTGCCACGTAAACCTAATCCCCATAAACCAAGCCCGCGGCCAGTTCCAACCTACCCCAAAAAAAGAAACCACCGCCTTCCAAGAAACCCTAACCGCCCTGGGAATACAAACCACCATAAGGCGCAGCCTAGGCGGGGATATTGAAGCAGCATGTGGGCAGTTGCGGGCGGGACAGCAAGAAATGGATAATTTGAATTGTTGACGTTATGAGATATGATGTGATAATATTTGCCAGAACATGTTGAAGCGAATGCGAAAGAGGAGGATAATTTATGAAAAACACACTTATAGAAAGAAAAGGGCTAGGATTAGAAACATTTGAGCGTGAAGGGTTATTTAAGCAAGGATATGACAAGCTAGGGAGACCGTACGAAAAGAAGATTGATACAAAAGGCATTTATACTAAAGAGGAAATGTTGAAAAGTGGTGAACGAAAAATAACTATAAAAAAGAAAACATAATTATAGTTTGATAAAGAAGGGAGAAAATATATGTACAAAGTAGTAATGACGTATTCTGATGGCACTGAAGAAGAATTAGATGATATTATGGACACAATGGGAGAAGCAGAAGAATTCGGTATGTATATGTGTAGTTGTAATAGCACAGGCAAAGAAGTTTTGCATATGTCCAATCCAGGAGATTATCCATTAGACGATATTTCGGTCGATTTCTATGTAATTGAGGTATAGGCAATGCTAGCAATAAATGCCATATAGCCTTAATTCATGTGTGACTATTGTTCTCGAAAATATAGAATATTTTATAGATATAGGATCACGATTCCATACCTACGCCCGGCAAACCCTGCCGGGCATTCTTACGCCCTTGAACTCTCCCCCCACATATCATATACTAAGCACAACGCCAAACACACGAGAGGTTGATTCCATTGCAGTATACCCTAGACATCCACTGCCATACCGTAGCCAGTGGCCATGCATACAGCACCATTACCGAAAATGCCAGCCATGCGGCGTCTATCGGGCTTACGCATGTTGGCATATGTGACCATGCCCCGGCCATGCCAGGGGGCGCGCATCTGTACCATTTTGCCAACATATGGGTGCTGCCGCAGGTTATATCTGGGGTGCGGGTGCTAAAGGGTGCAGAGGTTAACATAATGGACGCTGCCGGCAATATAGACCTTGGCATAGAATGGCTTAGTAAGCTAGACTTTGTTATTGCCTCTATGCACCGCGGGGTTTTCCCCCCGGCAGATAAGGCCAGCCACACCCAGGCAATGGTTAATGTGATGCAAAACAAAAACGTGCATATTCTGGGGCATCCTGGGGATTATTTTTTTGATATAGATGTAGAAGCAGTGGTAAAAGCCGCAGCCGCCACCGGCACGATAATAGAAATAAACGAAAAAACCCTAGACCCAGGCTCTTACAGGCATATGGGTGGGGATTTTTTTGCGGGTATGGTAGAGCTTTGTAAGCAACACCGCGCACCAGTGCTGGCATCTTCAGATGCACATTTTTCTACATTGGTGGGGGATGTACCCAGGGCATGGGCGCTGCTGGAAGCCTCCGGCATAGACGAAAGCCTAGTGATGAACACATCGGCAGAGCTACTGATGGCAACCATCGCCAAAAAGCGGGCATAACAGGTAGGCTACCCAACTCTGCACAGCAAAACCACCACCCCATACAAAAAGTTAAAGTTTTTGCGGAGCTTTTTTCAAAAAGCGACCAGGGTCTTGTATCAAATTACCAAGGAGGCATTAATGAATCTTAATCCAGCGCAGCTTGAAGCTGTTCGGCATATTGATGGGCCTTTGCTTATTTTTGCGGGGGCGGGGTCCGGTAAAACGCGGGTTCTTACTTATAGGGTGGCGCATCTTTTGCAGGAGGGGATCGACCCCTACCATGTGATTGCCATTACATTTACCAACAAGGCTGCCAGGGAAATGCGCGAGCGTATTACAGCTATTACGCCAATGGGCGAGCAGGTTTGGGTAAGTACATTTCATGCAGCCTGTGTGCGCATTTTGCGGCGCGATATAGAGTTTATTGGGTTTGGGCGCAATTTCTCTATTTACGATGCCCAGGATAGCCAGAGGCTGGTTAAGGAATGCATGGACGAGCTAAAGCTTAACGAGA
The DNA here is from genome assembly GCA_009784025.1 of Defluviitaleaceae bacterium. Lineage (GTDB taxonomy): Bacteria > Bacillota > Clostridia > Lachnospirales > WQUN01 > WQVK01. Next base: position 27,532 of record WQVK01000022.1, on the reverse strand, counting down.
TTGACTTCAAGGCAAAATCTGTGGCGGGGATAATAAGCGCGCAAAAGAATGAACTTATTTCCCCGGCGGAATACGAGAAAAAACATGCGGGTAGCTTCCGCGAGGGGATAATCGGTGATATTTACAGGCTTTATCAAGAACGGCTGCAAGCGGCCAACGCCCTAGACTTCGACGATATCATATTCAAAACAGTAGAGCTGTTGCAGCAGCATGAAGAAGTGAGGCTAAAGTACCAAAACCGCTTCCGCTACGTGATGGTGGACGAGTACCAGGACACTAACAATGCCCAGTACGAGCTGGTGAGGCTGCTGTCTGGTTACGCCCATAACTTGTGTGTGGTAGGGGATGACGACCAAAGCATATATGGCTGGCGGGGGGCTAATATTCAAAACATCCTGCGTTTTGAGAAGGATTATCCTGGTGCTAAAGTAGTGAAGCTTGAAGAGAATTACCGTAGCACACAAATGATACTAGACGCGGCCAATGGGGTGATTTCCCATAATTTATCCCGGGCGGATAAGCGGCTTTGGACGGCTGCCGGGCAGGGGGATAGGGTCAGGTTCTTTAGTGCAATGGATGATAAGGAAGAGGCCAACTTTGTGGCCAAGGTGATTGGGCAAATGGCCAAAACCGCCCCGTATAGCGATTTTGCTGTGCTTTACCGGGCCAACTATCAATCGCGGCTGGTGGAGGGTTCGCTGTCGCGAGGGGCCATTCCGTATAGGCTGTACGGTGGCGTGCGCTTCTACGAACGCCAGGAAATTAAGGATATTTTGGCCTACATGCGGGTGATTAACAACCCGGCAGATGAAATGGCCTTTCTGCGGGTGATAAATGTGCCGCGACGGGGCATTGGCGCGGCCACAATAAGCAAGGTACAGGCCTATGCGTTTGAGAATAGGCTTAGCTTTTACCAGGCTATAAAGCGCGCGCCAGAGTTTTTGGGCAAGGGTAAGATTATGACTGCGGTGCTAGAGTTTTCTGAGGCGATAGAGCATTTGATGGGTTTTTCCGGGGCTAATTCTGTGCCGGTTTTGATTGATGAAATCCTGGCCACCACGGGTTATATCGAGGCTATGGACAAGGAATTGGACGAAACCGAGGGCAGAATCGAAAACATTGTAGAGCTGCAGGCTAATGCGGCGGATTTTGCCCGCAATGCAGACGATGCCAGCCTTGCGAAGTTTCTGGAAGATGTAGCGCTGGTGGCAGATATAGATAACTATGAAGAGAATGCCAACGCCGTAACGCTGATGACCATGCACACCGCCAAGGGGCTGGAGTTTAACACGGTTTTTATCGTGGGTTGCGAGGAGAATATCTTTCCATCTAAAATGAGCCTAGACGCCGGCGGTGACGAGCAGGTGGAAGAAGAGCGCCGCCTTTGTTATGTTGGTATAACCCGGGCGAAAAAAGCCCTTTTTGTAACCAGAGCAAAAGAGCGAGTGCGCTTTCGCGATGTGATGTACAACCAGCCAAGCCGCTTCTTGGAAGAAATGCCGGATGAATGCATTACGCTGGTAAATTATAGCGGTAACCCTGTGGAGAAAATCGCCTCATTGGCAGGGGGAGGGGGCTTTGGGGTTGGCAGCCCCGCCACCATAGAGCGCAAACCATGGCAGCAGGCCGCCGCCAAGAAGAAGCCTAGCCTGCTAGACTTTGCCACCAGGATAACCCCTGCCCGCCCTACGCCCAAAAACCTGACCATAGACTATGGCGTGGGCGATAGGGTGCAGATGGCCAAATACGGGGTAGGGGAAGTGTTGGCAATAGACCCCGCCGGGGCAGATTTTGAGGTAACAATCGAGTTTGACAAGGTAGGGCGTAAGAAATTTATGGCGCATCTGCTGCGGATAACAAAGGTGGAATAACATGCAGTTTGTTCTGGGCCCGCCTGGCAGCGGGAAAACTGCCCGCTGTTTGGATGAAATAAACAAGCTGATAAACGGCCAAGCGCCACTGTATTATCTAGTGCCAGAGCAGTTTTCGTTGCAATCTGAGCGGTTGCTGCTGCGGGGGCGCAGCGCCCAAACCCGGGTGCAGGTGCTTAGCTTTAACCGGCTTGCACATAGGCTGTTCGCTACTTTTGGCGGGCCGCCTGGTTTGCTTGCAGATGATTTGGGCAAGCAGATGCTGCTGCGTAAGCTGCTAACCCAGGCTACAGAAGAGCTGTCCTATTATCGCGCAGCCGTGGAAAAACCCGGCTTTGTGGATTCATTGGCGCGCAGCATAACAGAAATGAACCATTACCGCGTGACCGCTGCAGACCTTCGCCTGGCCGCAGAAACTGCCCCTAATACCCTGCGGGCAAAGCTGCTAGATATGGCTGTTTTGCTGGATAAGTACAAGGAAATTATCAAAAATCGCTACCTGCTTACAGACGAGCTGCCAGAGATTTTGTGCAGCAAGCTAGATGGCATGCGCGGCGAGGCTATCCCTCTGCTGGATGGGGCGTATTTTTTTGTGGATGGTTTTGCAGGCTTTACGCCGCAAGAACGGCAGGTGCTACATCATATAAATGCCCGCGCAGCTGCGCTAACTATTACTTTAACCACCCGTGACAGGAAGGATTTTACAGATGCCTTATCTGCCACCCCGCGGGAGACAATAGACAAGTTAACCCGCAGCTGCCCGGAGGTAAAGCCGCATATATATATGGAAGAAAACCATCGCCATGCCCCGGATAGCGGCCTGGCGCATTTTGTGCGCAACTTTGCGGTTTATGGCAAGATGGCGGCTTTCAATGAACCACCAGATATAGAAATTATCGCGACGCAGGATAAATACGCCGCTGTTTATGCCGCCGCAAATTACATACAAACCGCCGTGCAACAGCATGGTTGGCGCTTTAGCGACATCGCCATACTTTGTAGCAACCGCCAGCAATACGAAAAAATATTACATACCACATTCGACAGGCTAAATATCCCGGTTTTTGTGGATACAGAGGTGGATATATTGTCTCACCCGCTAACGGAGCTGATACGCGCTGCGCTGGATATAGTGATGCAAAACTTCAGCTTCGACAGTGTTTTCCGCTTTTTGAAAACCCGCCTTACGGCCATGGATGCAGATACCATGGATATATTGGAGAATTATGCCCTAGAGCATGGCATCACATCTTACCGCTGGCGGTATCCTATGGATAACACTGCCACGGGCTTGTTAGAAAGTTCATCCCCAGCCGCAACTAAGGCAGAAGCTGGGCGGCTGCAATTGCTGGCGGCGTTAGGGCCGTTTTGCAAGCCGGGTACGCGGCCAGATAGAGTCGCCACGGTGGAGGCTCATAGCCGTCGTATTTTTGATATGCTATATGCCCTAAAAATCCCGGATGTTTTGCAAAACTGGTTCACGGAATATATGGAAGCCGGTGACCCGGCCACCGCCCGGCTGCATAAGCAAATATGGCCAAAATGCTGCCAGGTTTTCGACAAACTGGTGGAGATTTTGGGTGACGAGAGAGTGACTTTGAAAACCTTCCAGGCTATGCTAGAGGCTGGTTTTGCCCAGGTTGGCCTTGGACGCATACCGCCCACTACAAACCAGGTGATTTTGGGGGATATAACCCGCTCTCGCTACCCAGAAATAAAGATGATGCTAGTGCTGGGTGCAAACGACGGGCAGCTACCGCCAGCCCCCGGCCAAGACGGGCTGCTAACTGACCTAGAACGGAAATTCCTGCATTGCGGCGATATTGAAATCGCCCCCCAAAACGCCAGCAGGGTGGATGAAAATTTTTATAATCTATACTGCGCCCTTTCCCAGCCAAAGCAGCGGTTGCTGCTAATTTACGCAGAGAACGAACCCGGTGGCACAGCCCCGTTGCGCCCAGCGTCTATAATCAAGCGTATTTGCGAGCTTTTTCCAAACCTGGCAATAACCCAGGCCGGTAACTTCCAGGAATATGGCCAAGCCCCTGCGCCGCCCTCCATGCCACAAAAACTAACCGCCAACCTACCATCCGGCAACTTGATAACCGCCGCCAGCCGCCTAGAATCCTACGCCTGCTGCCCCTTCCAGTATTTTGTCCATTACATGCTAACCGCCGCAGAGCGCAAGCGCTTTCAAGTGCTGCCCGCAGACCTGGGCAGCCTCTATCATGATGTAATCGCAGAATTCTCTAAACTGGCATGGGAGCTGCCAGACCAAAACCGCCCGCGGCTGCAACTTAGCGATGCCGCCACCGCCCTAGAAACCCCAGATATTCCAGGTATCACCCAAATAGTAAACGAAATTGTAACCGCCCTCACCGCCGAACAAAACCTGTATAACTTAACCGCCCGCAACCGCCATATACTCACAAAAGTACGCCGCGTGGCCACCCAAACAATATGGGCCTTATGCCAGCACCTAGAGCGCGGCGACTTTGCGCCGGTTTTATCGGAAGCTAGCGCAGAATCCGGCGGCGATATCACCCTGCCAGATGGCCGCCGCCTTATACTTACAGGGCGGGTAGATAGGGTAGATGCGCTAATCCACCGGGGTAGCGAGTATTTGAAGATAATTGATTATAAATCTGGCAGTACAAAATTTGACCCGGACGAAGCCCGCGCCGGGGTGCAGCTGCAACTTATGCTGTACATGGATATGTTAACTCGGTTGCGCGCCGCTAAACCTGGGGGTGTTTTCTACTTCCATATAAACGACCCCATACTAGATACAGACAAAACCCTGGACGATTTCACCCGGGAAGAGGGGCTGCTTAAGATGTTTAAAATGTCTGGTATTGCAGTATCCGACGAGGCCGTGCTGCAAGGGCTGGACCGCAAACTCGCCCCTGGCATAGAATCCAGCATAATTTCTGTAGGCGTAAAAAAAGACGGTGATTACAAGAAAACCTCCCGCATAATGGATGCCGCCAGTTTTGCCGCGCTTGGCAATGAAGTCACTGAGAAAATAAAACAGCTAGGCCAAGGAATATTAGATGGCGAAATCCCAGCCAGCCCTTATAAGAATGGGCGCCGCAGCCCTTGCGATTTTTGTAAATATAAGGGGATATGTAAGATGTAGCTGGCTTGTATCCATAGAATGTAAGTGTGCTTGATATATTTTCCGAAAAAATACATTTTTTCCGAAAATGGTACCGTACGGTACCATTTTTTTTGCAAAAACGCGATATTTTTGAAGCTGAAAATAAAAAAATCTTGGATTTCTGGGATTTTTTTGTGCATGTCTATGTAATTTTTAACGGTTTTAAAAGAAAATTTGATTTCTTTGGCTTAAATGGCCTGTGGATGACGGGTTCAACAAGGCCGACCAGATAATTTTAGTGAAATAATCCGAAATCGGTCTCGCCGTTCGCGGCAAAAACGCCTGAAACGCCTTGTCTCTGCGTTTCATGTGTCGCTCTGGCGAGACCGTTTCTCATTTATTTTGCTATACCATAAGCCCACCTGCCACAAAAATGCGTATTTCACGCGCCATTAACCCGTCCCAAAACCTAAAGGCTTACAAACCAATAACAAAACCACTCAGCACTTGCGCCAAACCTCATAAAAGAGTAACATGTACCAAGGCAGACCAAACAGAACCATTTTTACAACCAACAAAGGAAACGAGGAAACAATGAAACAATTCATATTCGAATACGACCTAGACATGAACATGACCCCTCTACAGGGGCAATTAATATTCGACGAAACTGGCCAAATAAGCGGGATAGAAAACGGCGTGAAAAAATTCAGCTTCCACGCCGGTGAAATTGAAGAAGCCAAGGTCCAGCCAGGGGTAGGTTGTGGCTTGTTATATGTAACCGGCCGCGGGGCAGATACAAACACCGCGCCCGTACCTTCACAGGGTTGCCCCCCGTCAAGGGTGCTTTGCCGCTTCACCATGACAGGCCTAAAAGACGCCGGAGAGTTCTGCAAAGTGGTTAACTACTATAAGCAAACCGGCCGCGCTTTCATCCCAGAAGAAGCAGAAAAACGCAACTGCCCAGAATGTGGCCGCCCAATGATGACGGATATCCGGGTATGCCTGTTCTGTTATAGCAAATTTGGCGTGTTTAAGCGCGCATTAAGCTTTTTGCGGCCATATGGTAAGACCATTAGCGTATCTCAGGTGCTGGCCATGCTAAGTATTTTGGGCGCTATGATGTTCCCCATTTTCAACCGGATGCTGATAGACAATCATCTGTACCACCGCACCGGTACATGGGGGCAGGTTGGCGTAATCGTACTTATGATGCTGCTTACACGAGTAGTAGCCGAGCTTATTACCATAGGTACGGCTCGTATGTTCAACAAGGCCATAGGCAATGTATCCAACGACCTTCGCAACGCCGCGTATTCTAAGCTGCAAAGCCATTCCATGACACTGTTTGCTAAGCGCACCCCCGGCGACCTCATCCGCCGTATAATGGAAGATACCGAAACAATTGGCGATTTCCTATCCGGCATAAGCCGCTGGGTTTTTGAGATGATTCTCATGTTTATCATCGCCATCACTGTGTTGTTTATCACCAACTGGCAGCTTACCCTTCTTATATTAATTCCCGTGCCAATAGTCACGACACTTATGTACTTCTTCCGCCGCATAATCCACGCCCGCTACGAGCGCCAATGGCGCAAAAGCTCTAAGGTTAACTCGATACTGCACGATATAATCAAGGGCATCCGCACCGTAAAAGCTTTCGGCAGTGAAAAGCGCGAAATAGAAAAATTCGCCAACGCCAACCGGGAGCTGGCTGTGGTAGCCTCTAAGAACGAAGTGCTGTGGGGGCTGCTTTTCCAGCCCATGGGTTTTGTTATTGGCGCTGGCGAGTTTTTGGTGCAGTTTGCGGGGGGCTTAATGGTGCTTAATGGCACACTTTCCCTGGGCAGCTATGTGCAGTTTACTATGTATCTTTGGGCTATTTTTGGCCCGTTGCGCTGGCTGGTTAACCTGCCTCGCTGGCTGGCAGACGCCACCACTAGCATGGTAAAAGTGTTTGAAGTATTAGACGATGAATCTGAACTTACCCAGGCAGAAAACCCATCAAACGTACCCATAGCCGGCGGTGTTAGCTTCGAGAATGTATATTTTGGCTACAAATCCTACGAGCCAGTGCTAAAAAATATTAGCCTAGAAATTAGCCCCGGCGAAATGATAGGTCTTGTGGGCAAATCTGGCGTGGGCAAATCCACCCTAATCAACCTTGTTATGCGCCTATATGACCCCAATACCGGCCGTATAAAAATAAACAATACAGACCTCCGCGACATCACGCCAGAGCATCTTCACCAAAACATGGGCGTGGTATTTCAAGAGAGCTTCCTGTTTGTAGGTACATTCTTCGAAAACATCGCCTATGGCAAGCCTGGCGCAACCTACGAAGAAGTTATCGGCGCAGCCAAAGCCGCCAATGCCCACGACTTTATCACCCGCACCCCAGACGGCTACAATACCATGATAGGCGAAGGCGGCCAAAGCATATCCGGCGGCGAACGCCAGCGCCTTTCCATAGCCCGCGCAATAATCAAAAACCCAGATATCCTAATACTAGACGAGGCCACCAGCTCCCTAGACGTAGAAACCGAAGCCTCCATCCAAGAAAGCTTAGCTCGCATCACCAAAGGCCGCACCACAATAGCAATAGCTCACCGCCTATCCACCCTACGCAACGCAGACCGCCTAATAGTGCTAGACAAAGGCGGCGTAGCCGAGGTGGGCACCCACTCGGAATTGTTACGCAACAAGGGCATATACTATGGGCTGGTTATGGCACAGAGGAAGACTAAGTGATAAACCGTCATGGCTTCGCTCTGACACTCACTTCTTTTCATAAGGTTCGCTTCGCGAACCAGGCATGACCTGCCGCCCGATTTCTTTCGGGTTACATTTGAAAAAAGAAGCAAAAACTTTAACGTTCATAGATTTACTTCATTGTAGCCAATAGACAAAAACTAAGGCCGTAAGAAAGCAATCAGCTTTCTTGCGGCCTTATGTTTGCCCAAGCATCCCGGTGCGAAGCCCACGGTCTTGTCTCTTGTCCAACCTTCTGATACAATCATCACAACTTAGTTGAAAGAGGTTATTGCGTGAACAAGGCTTTTTTGCGATGTGTTGGGGTTTTGCTCTCTCTTTTTGAAGAGGGATTTATAGGCGCGTATGAATATAATGGGCCACGTAAGCGTAAGAAGGTTTTGCCGTATTTTCATGCGGTTTTTAGGCGTTGGTATTTTGCCGCGCTTATAGAGAATACGCCTGTTTCTCCGGCTAATATTTTCGAGGCTATGTCTAAATATTATGAGCAAGAGCCTGGCCTTGCTGTTTTTCCGGTTGTTATAGATTATAAGAATATTGACCGGCTGCCATTTAAGCTACCGGAGTATAGCTTAAATAGCCATCCAGTAGTTGACGATATGAAGCGGGTGATAGAATATTGCACCCCCAGTATAGACTTAGACCAAGATAGCAGCCTGGCAGACAGTCAATCCATGGAAATTGCAGCAACCCTTAGCATAAACGACCCTCATTATGCGTCTTTTTTGGTGGAGGTTGCTTATAGGATGGGGCTGCTGGCTAAGATGCCATCCATTCATGCCAACAAGATGCAGCTAACCAAGAAATGCAGCGAGGTTTTTAAGCTATCCACTGGAGATTTCCTGCGCGAAGTGGTAGATGCTACTATCTCCTTGGCGCATCACGGCATAAAAAGAGCCGCCTGCACCACAGAAAATATTTTTTCAGAGCCGTTTATTAGAGAAATGTTAAGCTCGCCCATAGACACAGATGAATTATTTGCAAAAGTGCTAGATGCCATGGGTTACGAGCTTGAAGATATGCTGGATGTAGGCAGCGATACCATGCACGATATGTACGGGGACATGGATGTAGACGAAATGAGCATGAAAATGGAGATATTATCTAGCACCTTTGTACTTGGGGTTGTGCTGGATAGGTACTTCTTCACGCCATTTGGTTATTTTTTGCGGCTTATACGGCCGCTATATGTGCTGCCATTTAATGTAGAGGGCGAAATATCAGATTTTATAGATGTCTACAACGACCCAGACGAGGCCTTTGTAGCTTTTTTTGCGCCTTGCTCTAGCTATACCCTCACGGAGCTTGGGCTCGAAATCATGGGCGTGCAGCCGAATATAGACAACTATATAGATGCCTCGGAGGTTATGAATTTTGGGGCAATGAAGGAGACTGTGTTTGGTAGCCTGGGCGCGCTAAAATTCTTTGTAGAGATGGCAAACGGGATTTTGCCAGTAGCGAGTGCTAACGATGACCTTGGTAAAGTTTACACGTTTCGTGTTCGCATGGAGGAAAAACCTAACATGTGGGTGCATATCCAAATCCCCGAAACTATGACCCTGCATCATTTATTCTGCGAAATCGCATTCACATTTGACCTAGACCCAGACGGCAGCTACAGTTTCTTCCATGACAAAAAAGAAAACCGTTTTGCAGAGTACCCCAGAAAATCTGGCAACAAAGCCGAAAAACCAAAACAGCCCCGCAACGCCACAAAGAAAACAACCGACACCGCCCTAGAAGAACTAGATTTCGACCATATGAAATTTATGCTGCTAACAGTAGGCACACAATCTCAAATACTTTCCAAAACTTCGCCTCGTTTCCAACTTGAAAAGCTAAACGAAAAAGATACAGACCCACACGAAATCTACCCAAGAATAAGCCGCGCAAGTAGATTTGTATACATGGACACAGATGATGTATAAAAGCCCTTGACATAATCATTCGTATCGTGTAACATATGTTTATACCAAATGTTTTTTTGGTGCAAACATATCTACACAGGAGGGATATTATGGACAAGGAATTTTTACGCAAGGTAGCCACCACCCATAGCGCGGAAATATTACCGCCCTACGACACAATAATGGAAGCAGGAGGTTTTGACGCAATCTACGCCATTGCAGAAAACTTGGGCGGCCTCACAATCTACGTACCCAGTAGCCGCACAATTTTTTCAAAATGCTTAGAAAAGGCCGCCCGCCAAGAATTCACTGGCAATAACTACGCAGCCTTAGCCCGCAAATATGGCTACACAGAAAGGCATATGCGCCGCGTGGTTGGGGCTTCGTGAGAACAAGGCAAAGCCGTGGGCTTCGCCCATGGTGTTTGGGCAAGCAGGTTGCGCAGTGACCAACCTGCCGCACCCGCCCGCTTTTCATAAGGCTCGCTTTCGCGAATATGGCATGACCTGCCGCCAGATTCATTTCGGGCTGCATTTGAAAAAAAGTGAGGCAAAAACTTTAAGGTTTTACATTTAAAAAAAAGCCTGAATTTTCGGGCTTTTTTATTTTTTGCGATGCTTGGGAGATAAAAAAATGGTACCGTATGGTACCATTTTTCTATAAATGTGGTACCATACGGTACCATTTTTTAATGCAATTCTGCCCAGTTTTCTTTGCATATGGTAAATATTGTGGCTGTTATGCCCATTGCTAGTGATATCGCTAATGCAAACATTTGTGCTGAAACATCCCCTCCTATTGCAATGGCTAGGAAATCATTCAAAATCCAGTTGGATAAGTTTAGCGTGGCCACAAACAGCGGTATCACTTTAAACAGCAGCCTCATTCTGCCTTGGCTAAAGCGTGATAGCATAAACGCAAAAGCCGCCGTGCCAATACCCAGCAGATACATAACTCCGGCCATAAGCATTACATATTGCCCAAATGTAATAGAAAGCCAATAAAACTGAGCGCCCCCCAAAAATGAGTTTATCCCATTGCCCCAAAACCCATGCACCCCTGTGGCGGCAAAAAATATCCCGGCAAAAATTATTATTAAAGCCGTGGTGCTGGCCATTGCAGAGATTAACATGGCGGCAAATTGCTTCTTCAAAATGCTACGGCCTTCTTTAGACGAGTATTGCAGCCAGTTTACTTTGCTTGCCCGGTCTGTTGTTACCAGTGGGGCGGTTAGTATTAGCGTGACTAAAATCACCAACAGCGCAAGGCCCCTGGCGTATCGCCGGCTGTAGAAGAGGGTATGCTGCGGTAATATGCTGTTTAGCTCGCTGCTGTTTCGTATTTCGGTCAGCCGTGTGGTTTCTCTTTCGCTAAGTTGCATCGTTGCCATAAATGAATCAATATGGGCTGGCCAATCTTCTTCACCTATGATATTTGTTTGGTAAAGGCCAACTATATTACCAAAGCTAATCATTTTATTGTAGGCATCTGGAGTTTCGTTTTCGCTGGTTAAATCGCCATATTCTTCTGTTCGCACGATATACCCAAGCTCTAGCGCCACATCGTACCACAGACGACGCTGGCTTGGGGTTAGGGTTTCAAATTGTGCGCCATAATATTGGCGGAAGGCCGATAAACCGTTGTAGCTGTAAATCCCCACATTTGCAAAAAAGGCATTGGCTTCAAAAAACAAATCTAACTCTGCAGTTATTACATCCCTATAGCTAAGGAAATCTTCAAAATCTTCCAGGCTAAGGTTTGGGCCGTAGGTTTCTGTAAGATGATGCGCAAGCTCTATATTGCCAATCCAGTCTTCCCTGGGGTACCATCTAATCCAATCGTTCATAGACATGGCAAAAAGCAATGTGCATAAAACCACTAAAATCGCTAAAATTTTCACATTCCATATTTTTTTCAATTCATTGGCAACAACTCTCATTGGATATCCCTCTTTTCAAATTTTTTCACAGCAAATAAGCATGTCACGGCCAGGGCTAAGAATGAAAACCCCGTGCCCCATAGCTCAAAATGCCGCCATAATGTGGTTATCCCGCCGTCTGTAAACCATAGATGGCTATTCCACCACAGCCAAATAGGGCTGTAAAACGAAGCAAAATAGCTGTAAGTATTCATGGGAATGGCCAGTGGTGCAGCCAAGAATAAAGCGTTTATAAGCAGTAGCGCCAAAAAGCCCATGTATCCATTTTTCGAAAAAACCGCCACCGACGCTCCCATCAGTGAAAAGCATACAACCAGTAGCAGCCCCAGCCCAATGCTTGCCCCAAGGTACGAGGCCACTGTAAAGCTACGCCATGTGATAAACGGCCTTGCCCCAATGATATCAATTACATAGTTAAACCCGCTGGAAACATTGTTGCCCCACACCGCCCCATAATCAAACATGACAAAATACACGGCCAGCGTAGCCGCAGCCAGCAAAATATACAGCCCAACCCCTGCTACCAGGCCAGCGGCAATTTTGCTACGCAGCAGGCCACGGCCTTTTTTGGTGGTGTAGATGCTATGCTCTGTGTTGCTTGCGCGCTCGTAGCCTATGGCCAGCAAAGCCACCAGCGCAGCCAGTAACATCCCCTGAAAAAGCAGCCGACCTAAAACCCCGGCCACTCCATGGAAAAGGTTCAAATGCATCACTTGAGTAAGCTCCCCCAAATATGGCGAAAAACTTGCCCCCTCTGCGGCTCTTTCGTTTGCCGCGGCCTGCAAGGCCTCGTGTTTTATGGCCATCCTGTCGGCCACCCTGTCAGATAGGTTAAACATGGCAATATAAACATCTGCTGTCTCGCTGGCGCTATAGCCGTCAAAAATATTCTCAGGGAAAGGGGTGGTGGTATCAAAATCAACATTGCGCAAATTGGATGGGATGGCCCATATATTAAAAGCAAAGCATAATGCCACAAAACTCCATAAAGCGGCCATGGATAGTATCTTTTTCAGCTCAAGTAGGAAAATCATCACAAAGTCTCGTCTCTGTAGATGTATAGGAAAACATCCTCTAGGCTTGGGTTGGCCGGGCTGGCTAGGCTGCTGCAATCTACTTCGCTGGCGAAGCGCGTTAGGGTTTCGCCGCCGTCTTGTCTTTCTGTTAGCACCAAATAGGGCGTTTTTATTGCGGTGATATTATTGGTTTCAAACACTTTGTCTGCAATGGTTTCGCAAATGTTTAGGGGGCTGTCGTTGGCCAGTAGCTTATGGTTCTTAAACATGATTACATGGTTGGCAATCGTTTCAATATCCGAGACTATATGGGTAGAAAGTATGACAATACGGTCTTTAGACAGGGTAGATATTAAATTGCGAAAGCGCACCCTCTCTTTGGGGTCTAGCCCTGCAGTGGGTTCGTCTAGTATTAGAATTTGAGGGTTGTTTAGCATGGCCTGGGCAATGCCAACCCGCTGCACCATGCCCCCAGAGAATTTACGCATTTTTTTGTTTTTCACATCGGATAGGCCTACGGTTTCTAGCAATTGGTCTGTTTTTATTTTGGCGGTGGCTTGGTCTATGCCCTTTAGGGCTGCAATGTACAGCATGAAATCCCTAGGAGAATGGTTTTTGTAATAGCCAAAGTCTTGTGGCAGGTAGCCGATTATGTCCCTGTAATCTGCATCTAGTTTTGTTATTTCGTCGCCATTCCATAGGATTTCGCCGCTGGTGGGAAAGATTAGGGTGGTTAGCATTTTTATTAGGGTGGTTTTGCCTGCACCGTTTGGGGCGAGCATACCGTATACGCCATTCGAGAATTCTAAGCTTATATCCTCCAAAGCTGTAAACTTGCCAAACTTTTTTGTTACATTATCAAGCAATAGCATGGGAATTTTCCTCCATTAGCATTTTATTTGTTTGGTATATAAACGCGGCCGCAGCGGCCACAGGGAAGGCTACAGCCAGCAGCAGTGGGGTGCCAGATAACAAGGCCTCCCATCTCACGCCAAGGGTCATAGGCATGGAAAGGTTGACAGCCAGCCATGCCGCCGAAGTTGCAGCTATAGCAAATTTGCTGCGGGATAGCCTAATCACCAGCAGTTCTACGGCGGCGCAAAGAAATAGCCCGCCCAGGCAAAGTGGTAAAACCCTAAAAAACTGCGCCGCCCCATCTGTGGAAATAGCCGCTACTAAAACCGCAAAACCCACCCCCACAACAGAATAATACATGCTACGCAGGGCAGTCACTTGCCTAGATGTGTAGCGGCATGTCTGTTTAAGCTGGTATAGATTGCAAGTTCGCTCGTTAATTTCTGTAAACAGCGTAATTAGCAAAAATAATATAGGAGAGAACCCCGCCGCAACAGAGTACGGAAACTCGTAAACCGGCGCATGGCGCAGCAAAAACACCACCCCCGCCAGCGTAACCAACAGGAAAATAAAGCTATAGCTAAAATCCCAAAAAATAAACCGCCAGCCCAAGATACCATGCATTTTTGCAACCTTAACGTAAAAACTTGGCGGCCTGGTAAAGCCCTGGGACAATATAAACTCGATGCTTTTGTCTTTATCCACCATTAAACTCGCTCCTTAGCCTATTTAGCAGGCGGTAATATTTGCTTTTTATGCTGCCTTCGGGTAGCTGCATATCTGTGGCGATTTCTGCAAAGGTATAGCCGCCAAATATATGCAGCCGGAAAATTTTTTGGGTGTCCGGTGAAAATTGGTTTACATACACACATACTCTTTCTGCAAAATCTTGGTTGGATATTTGCTTGGTAAAGTCGGTGTCGTCTATGGGTTCCGCATCATCTAGGGTCATGGTTTCGGTTATTCCGGCGGCGCGGGCGCGGAAATAGTCTATGGTTTTGTTTGTGGCTATTTTGTATAGCCAGGTTCTAACGCTTGCGCCTTTTGCCTGGTTGTAGCTGTGGATGGTTCGCAGTAGCGATATAAAGATTTCTTGCGTTAAGTCTAGGGCTGTTTGTTCTTCCATGGTCTGTTTTCTTACAAAGCGGAAAATTTCGTCGTAATAGCTGCGTATCAAGGTGTCGGCGGCGGCGCGGTCGCCTTTTTTTATTTTGTGGATAAGCTGATATTCGTTCAACCGCGCACCTCCTTTCTATGTATGTATTCGTATGATGTCAGGAAATAGTTTCACTATATCATATTTTTTTTGTAAAATATCTGCAGATTTGATATAGTCTTAGCATAATGTCATGAAAATACGGGAATGGATGTTGATTATGGATACTTTTGAAATCGGGATTATTGTAAAGCCCCAGGGTATACGCGGCGAGTTGCGGGTGCTGCCAACCACAGACGACCCTGGCCGCTTCCAGCTATTGGAGGGGCAGGTAGTTTTTGTAAGTAGCAAGGACGGGGCGGTAGAACGCAAACTAACCCGGGCGCGGCTGCATAAGGGGCTTGTGCTGGTTACCTTAGAGGGCGTAGACGACAGAAACGCCGCAGAGGAAATTATAAACTGTACCATAAGCATCCCGGCAGAAAAGGCGCTGCCCCTAGGCCAGGATGAATATTTCGTGCGGGATTTAATTGGCATGGAAGTGGTAACAGAGGATGGCGTGCTGCTGGGTAAAGTTGCCCGTGTGCTGCCTACCCCAGCCAATGATGTGTATGTAATTGACGCTGCAGAAGGCGATAATTTTATGATTCCCGCTATCAAGCAGGTGGTACGCAAAGTGGGGGATGGCAAAATAGTTGTGCGGCTGATGGATGGCATGAGGGAGCTTACAGTATGAGATTCCATGTGCTAACACTCTTCCCAGAGATGATTGCCGAGGCTGCGGGGCATAGTATTTTGGGGCGGGGCGTTCGAAGCGGGCTTATTGGGGTTAGCCCGGTTAATATCCGGGATTTTGCCATAAATAAGCACGGGCAGGTGGATGATGCGCCCTATGGCGGCGGGGCTGGCATGGTGCTTATGCCCACGCCCGTTTTTGATGCCTACCAGCATGTGAAAGGGCAGCTTGCAAACCCTGGCGCGCCGGTTGTGTATCTTTCGCCGCAGGGGAGGGTGCTTACACAGGAGATTGCACAGGAATTTTCCCAACGGGAGGAAATTGTTTTGCTTTGCGGGCATTATGAAGGCATAGACCAGCGGGTGATAGACGAGATTGTAACGGACGAAATATCCATAGGGGATTATGTGCTTACTGGCGGAGAACTTCCGGCCTTGGTGCTGATGGACGCAGTGGCTCGCCTTGTGCCAGGGGTGCTGGGCAAAGAGGCCTCCCATATGGAAGAAAGCTTTGCAGTAAAGGCCGTAGCGCCGGATAAAAACGCTCGGCTGCTAGAGCATCCTCATTACACCCGCCCGGCAGAATTTATGGGGCACAAAGTGCCAGATGTGCTGCTAAGCGGGCATCATAAAGAAATTGAGGCCTGGCGGCATGTGCAATCTGTAGAGCGCACACAGGCGCGCAGGCCAGATTTATTGGAGGGTTAAACTAAATTAGGCGTTGCCCCAAGTTGTCGCTTTAATCGTCTTCTTTTGAAATCATGCCTTATGTGGTTTTAGAAGAACTCTAATTGAGGTTAGTATCAGGAGGATATCATGAAATTTCGTACACTTGGAAAAACAGGGCTGCAAGTAAGTGAAATTGGCCTAGGTTGCGAGCATTTAGACAGAAAACCCTACGCCCAAACAAAGGAAACAATAGACGCTGCACTGGCCCATGGAGTAAATATTTTCGATTGTTTTATGCCCGGCACAGAAATACGTGAAAACATGGCCCGTGCCTTGGGCAGCAACCGAAACAAGGTGATTATACAAGGGGCAGTAGGTTCTACAGACGAAAGGCAGCAATACGACAGAAGCCGCGATATGACAGTAGTAAAAAAATACTTCGACGATATGCTGCGCGTTTTTGGCTATGTGGATATTGCCATGCTGTTTTTTGTGGATTCTGAAGAGGATTTTGCCGGGGCGTTTAAAGATGAATGTCTTGAATATGTGGACAGGCTAAAGCAGAAGGGTGATGTCCGTTATATTGGGGTGTCTTCACATGACCCTCTTATGGCGAAGCGGGCTATAGAAACAGGCGTGCCAGAGGTGCTTTTTTTTAGCCTTAACCCGGCATTTGATATGCTGCCGCCAAACGAGGCCGCGCTTTCGCATTTGTTTGGTACATTTGACAAAACGCTGTTGCAGGGGATTGACCCGCGGCGCAGCAGCCTTTACCAGCTATGCGAGGAAAAAAACATTGGAATCACGGTGATGAAAGCCCTTGGAGGAGGGAAGCTAACATCACCGCAACATACGCCATTTACAATGCCCATGACAGTGCAGCAATGCATCCATTATGCGCTTACGCGACCGTCTGTGGCATCTGTGCTGCTGGGCGGGCAAACCGCCGCAGAAGTGGAAGAAACCATGAAATATTATACCGTTAGCGAAAGTGAGCGGGATTATACCACGGTTTTAGGCTCTATGCGTAATAATTTTAAGGGCGATTGCGTGTATTGTGGCCACTGCCAGCCATGCCCGGTGGATATTGATATCGCATCGGTTATGAAATTTCTTGATATTGCCAGGCTTACGCCAGGGGTTGTGCCGCCTTCTGCGAAGGCGCATTATACTGCCATGGCTGCCACTGGCAACGATTGTATCCGCTGCGGCGCATGTGAACAAAGATGCCCATTTGATGTGAAGATAATGGATAGCATGGCCGAGGCTGGTAGGGTTTTTAAGTAAGGAATGGCTATATATAGTGAAATAAATGAGAAGCGGTCTCGCCGAAGCAGCACCTGAAACACCGGGATAAGGCGTTTTTGCCGCGACAGGCGAGACCGATTTCGAATTGTTTCACTACAGCAGCAAAAAAGCCAGTTGGCTTCCAATGGAAACCAACTGGCTTTTTTGCTGCTGTATATAGCCGCTCCACCTAAAAACATTTGCATAGAACTTGTAAATTTCCCGCAATCCTTCGTCGCTGAAAACCTTGCGCACCGCTAGTGCGTGGCGGTTTTCAGCTTCTCGCCTTGCGAAAAATTTCCTGCGCTCTATGCGAATATTTTTAGGTGGAGCGGCTATAATTTTTTCAGTTGGTCGGATTTTCCGACCAACTGAAAAAATTAGCGGGCGTATGCTGCCATTGCGCATAGGCCTGTTAGGCTCGGCATGGGGCACAAAATATATACTTGCTACTATTATTTTCCTATACAAAACTCCAAAGTTTTGCCCGGTTTTTTTCAAAAGTAACCCGAAAGAAATCGGGTGCCGGGCTCACGAAGTTATTCTTATAAAAAGCAGGCGGAGGTGCGGCAGGTGAAGCCTTTGGCGGCTTTAATCCCACTAAACCTTAGCCTTAATCCACTTCCCACCAGCAAACCGCGTAAACAGCATTACCAGCCGCGCCACTTGGTCGAAGATTAGGGCTATCCATGCACCGGCCAGGCCCAGGCCCAGCGGGAATGTGAACAGGAAGCCCATGGCTGGGCGTAGTATTGCCACTGCCACTAGCATTGTCATGGCTACGTATCTGGTGTCGCCGGCGCCGCGCAGGCTTCCGGCCATTACTAGCTGGGATGTTTGGAAGGGCATTATGGCGGCCAAAATTAATATCACTCCGGCGGCCTTTGCTATAATATCTGCATCTGCCACGGGGTCGTCTATAAAAATTAGCGGGAAATGGTAGCGTAGTAGCACGCAGGTGATGGCCAGCATTGCAGCACAAATTATGGCCAGGCGCATTCCTATTTTGCCGTACATTATAGAAAGGTCTGGCCGCTTTTGGCCAAGGCTTTGGCCTACAAGGCTTGTGGTGGCGGCACTTATGCCGTCTGCGAAGGTGAAGCTTAGCCCCATAAGCTGCATGGCTATCATATGTGCGGTAAATTCTGCCGTACCAAGCTCTGCCACCACCCGGGCGTATGCAAAAAAGCCGAAGCGCAGCGCCATTTGTTCTAATATGCTGCCAGAGGAGAGTTTTTTAATGCTTTGCAGCATAGGGATTTCTGGCAGCCAGCGGTCGCGGTGGCTTATTTTAAGTACGCTGTCCTTATGCAGCACTGTGAACAACACCATGGTAAAGGCCACGCCAGAGGCAATAACTGTGGACCATGCCGCCCCGGCAATTTCCAGGCGCGGCGCACCCAAGCGGCCTTCTATCAGCAGGAAGTTTAGCAGCACGTTTAGCACCTTGGCCACCACATTCACCTTCATGGTGATTTTCGTGTTGCCGCAGGCGCGCTGGGCAGCACAAATTGCCCCAGTTAGTATCTGAAAGGGGATGGCCAGCGCAGATATGCGAAAATAAGTGGCGGCCAGCTGCAGCGTGTCTGGCTGCGCCCCGGCAAAGCCCATAAGCGGCGAAGCCGCAGAAAATGCCACAATAGTAAGTATCGACCCTAGTAGCGCCACTATAACAATGGCATGGCGCAGGCAGCTTCTGGCGGCTGCCATATCGCCCTCGCCCTTTTTGCGGGCAATGATGGCGGTGATAGACACGTTTAGCGCAAAAAATATCGACAGAAACAGCATCCTGGGCTGGTTTGTAAGCCCTACAGCGGCCACGGCATTGCTGCCCAGCCGCCCCACCATAATCATGTCTATCATGCCCATAAGCGCGATAGACACCATTTCTGCCACAGCGGGCACGGCTATTTTTACCGAATTGACGTAGGCATCACGGCTTTTTGGGATATCGCCGCGGCGGATATCCTCTTTGACCATGTTTTGGGTAGAAAACATCCACCGGGGGATGTTTTTTAAGTTCAAAGCTCACGCCGCCCTTCCAATGCGCGGGATAATGTCACCTGGTCTACAAATTCTAAATCCCCACCCACGGGCACTCCATGGGCGATTCGGGTGACTTTTAGCCCCATGGGCTTTAATATTTTGCCAATATAAAGCGCTGTGGCCTCGCCCTCTACATTTGGGTTGGTTGCCACGATAATTTCCTTAGCTTCTTCGGCTTGCAGCCGTTTTAGCAGCTGGGCAATGGTCAAATCATTAGGCCCTACGCCATGCATGGGCGAAATCGCCCCATGCAGCACATGATACACCCCGTGGAATTCTCCTGTGCGCTCGTAAGCTGCTAAATCTCGAGGGTCTTCCACCACCATAATAGTGCTGGCATCACGCTTACTGCTGCTGCAAATTTGGCAGGCATCTTGGTCTGTTAAATTGCAGCAAACCGAACAATACCGTACATTCCTCTTGGCCTGCAAAATAGCATCTGCAAGTCCCTCTGCCTTCTCTGCCGGAAGATGAATAATATGAAAAGCCAGCCGCTGGGCAGATTTCCCGCCAATCCCTGGCAGCCGTGAAAATTCCTCAATCAACCGCCCCATAGGGCCGCCGTAGATATGCTGCATGATTTATTCTCCTAACAAGGACAAAACCGTCTATTGCCCCTTTGCTTATGGGCATTGCTGCCCACTAAAACATTCCCGGCAAATTCATCCCGCCAGTTATTTTAGACATCTGGGAGTTAACGGCCTCGTCCATTTGGCGTACTGCTTCGTTTACTGCGCTTAGCACTAGGTCTTGCAGCATTTCTACATCGTCTGGGTCTACCACTTCTGGTGAGATTTCTAGGGACGTAAGTTGTTTTTCGCCATTAACGGTGACCTTTACTGCGCCGCCGCCGCTGGATACTTCTAGGGTTCTGTTGGCTAGTTCCTCTTGCATGTCTGCCATTTGTTTTTGCATTTTTTGGGCTTGCTTCATTATGTTGTTCATGTTCATGCCGCCGCCCATTCCACCGAATCCTTTTGGCATTGTGAATATTCCCTTCTATTAAGCGCATATCTTGCGCTGTTTTTTTGTATGCTAGGAAATTGCTCTGCAATTTCTCAGCAAGATTTATGAAAACAAAGGCAGCAAAGCCGCTTTGTTATTCTTATTTATTCTGTACTAAGCCTGAACTGGCGGGCAAAACCATTTCGCTAAAGTTTGCGAAAGATAGCCGCCGCCATTTCAACTAATTACAGTTTGTAATTAGTTGAAAGTTTACCAAGCCTCGTCGTCCATCATTGGCTGGCCAAAAGCTGCCCAATCGTCTGTTGCCGGAGGGGCTGTTTCAGCGGTTTCTTGCCAATCTAATGGTGGCATTTCTGGCGGCGGGGCGCTTGCTGGTGCAGCCGCTGGTGGCGGCGCTGGGTTTGCAAATGCCGCTGCCTTTGACAAGTTCTTAGGTTTATCATTGTACGCTTCATCCACCACAAAAGCAAGGTTGGGAGGGGTGGATAAGTTGAATTTTTCCGCAATAGCTTCCCGGATATTGGTTTGCTGCTTTTTAATCAGCTGTAGCGAGGCATCGTTGTTGCATATAATTTGCAGCACGCCGTCTAGCACCCTTGCCCCGGCGTGGTTGCACCAAGAGCGCAGCGGCATTGGCAGCCCTGCGGCAATGCTGTGCCAAGAGGCAGCGATGGCATCTAGCGTGCCTGGGATGATCTCGCTTGGGGCGGCTTCTATTGGAGAAGCATCTGGTGCAGAGGAAGGCTCTTGCCCGGCAGAATCATTCGCCATAAGCTGCGGCGGTGCGGCCACAGCCAAAGTTCCAGAAGACGGCATAGCTACGGCTACCTGTGCGATAGCATTCCCCGCAACTTGCGCCAGCTGTACCCGCGGCACACAAATTTTCAGCGCACATACCTCAAAGGCCGTGCGCATATGTGGCACAAAGCGCATCTCCCGCAGCAAATCTGAAAATTCGTAGATATACTCCATTAATTCTTGCCCGCTAACCCGGCTGCCTTGCTCTTTTAGCCGCCCGGCAATTTCTACAGAAATATCCAGCTCCTCGACTCTATCTGTAAGGCTGGCCACCAGCACATCCCTAAAATGCCGCACTAAATCTGCCGCAAATTGTGCCACATCTCGGCCATCGTCCATTGCCTGGGAAATTACCTGCATCACAGCACGGCTATCCTTGGCAAACAGCGCATCCGTTAGCTGGAAAAGTTTGGCCCTGTCTACCGCGCCCAGTACCTCTAGCACCCTGTCGCACATAAGCCCTTCGCCTGTGCCAAGGCTTATGCATTGGTCTAGCAGGCTTAGTGCGTCACGCATGGCTCCGTCAGAATGATAGGCGATATAATCCAGCGCGGCTTCTTCATATTTAATGGCCTCTGCATCCAAATACCGCTTTAAAGTTGTCACAACATCTGCCGCAGAAATGCGCCTAAAATCATAACGCTGGCAGCGCGAAAGTATCGTATCTGGGATTTTTTGCGGGTCTGTGGTTGCTAGTATAAAAATCACATGTGGCGGGGGTTCTTCTAGGGTTTTAAGCAGCGCGTTAAATGCGCTTGTGGATAACATATGAACCTCGTCTATCACATATACTCGGTAGCGGCATTGGGTGGGGCTAAACTTTACTTCTTCACGCAGGTCGCGGATATTTTCTACACCATTGTTGCTGGCGGCATCAATTTCTGCCACGTCTAGGCTGCGCTCGTTTAGTATGTTTTGGCAGGCTTCGCAGATGTTGCATGGTTCGCCATCTGCCATATTTAGGCAGTTAACCGCCCTTGCCATAATCCTTGCGGCGGTGGTTTTCCCTGTTCCCCTAGTGCCGCAGAACAAATATGCATGGCTTACCTGGCCAGATATAAGCTGGTTTTTTAATGCGCGCACGATATGTGGCTGGCCCACTATTTCGCCCAGTTTTTGCGGGCGTTTTTTGCGATAAAGCGCAGTATGTGGCATTGGAATCATCCTTTGAATAAATTTGAGAACTGCTTTTCTAAGATTATATCATATTTTCAGGTTGACATTGAAGTGTTTCGGGAGTATGGTGTCTGCGATAGGTAAGAATTAACAGAAATGGAGGCCGCCATGGGCAGGCATACGATTTTTGTAATGTTGGCACTCACTGCCATGTGGGTGATTTTGGTGGAAGACATATCATGGCGAACCATTGCAATTGGCATGTTTGTAAGCATGTTGGCCATGCATTATATGGGAAAATATTTGAAGCATGACGAGGTGGAGAATGTAAATTTTTACAAGCTGGCCACCTATCCGTTTTGGCTGATAGCAAAAATTTACACAGATGCGTTTTATTTAATCCGCATGATTTTTTCAGACACAAAATGCGGCATATCAAAAGAGCAGCTGGTCCCAGAAAACGATACCCTGCGCATGATAATGCTAGATTCCGTAACCCTTACACCCGGCACAGTGTTTGTAGAACTAGAGGGCAACGAAATCACATTGCTAAGCATAGAAGACCGCAACGCAGACGGTTACCCCTTTGCCCGGGCGGGGCTTAGGGAAATAGAACGCGTATTACGGGAGGCGCATATTCCAAAATGATGAATATAATTTTAATCGTGCTGTTTGCATATTTATTTTTTTCTATGATACGGGTGGCCATTGGCCCCAGTGTTTGGGATAGGCTATCTGGGTTAAACCTAGTTACCACCAAGATTATTTTGGTGATAGTGATTTTTGCCTCTATAAACGAGACTACTTACCTGCTGGATTTTGCTATGATATATGCTTTAAGCGGGTTTATTGGCACGATTTTTATTACACTGTTTTTGTCCAACCGCAACCGGCGCAAGCTAGAAGAGTTTAAAGAAGATGCAGAAACAGAACAGGAGAATGAATAATGCTGGAATATATAAGCTTTGCCATAATGGGGCTTGGCCTTATATTTATGTTTTTTGGCATAGTGGGTATTATGCAGCCTAATAAGGACTTTTATTATAGGCTGCTGGTAACTTGTAAAATAGACACCGTAGGGATTATCACATTTTTTATAGGACTTGCGGTGCGCCATGGGATTAGTTTTTTTACCGGCAAGATTGTTCTTATTTTAATTATAATGCTCATTTTAAACCCGCTGGTTACGCATATGGTAGCCAGAAGCGCCTACCGGGGCGGTTATGTTTCTAAGGATGAGCTTGAAAAAAGGAAGCTAAGATGAATATCCCAATCACAGAAATCGCGCTGTCTCTTTGGGTGGTTTGCGCGGTGCTTATCGTGTTCACCAAGAAGATGTATAGGATAATCATTACATTTGGGGTGTTCTCCCTTATTGGTGCGTTGTCTTATTTATTTTTGGGCTCGCCAGATGTGGCAATGGCAGAGGCGGCGGTTTCTGCCTTTGTTACCATATTTTTTATCGTTTGCATAGAACGGTATTATAAATTTGGCATGGGGCTGGAAGATGAACAAGCCGAAGAGAAGGTCAAGTTCTCTGCAAAGTCAGTTGGTCGCATTTTGGCACCAACTGGATTTTGCGTGGGGCTTTTTTGGCTGGCCATGCAGCATTTGCCCATGGATGATGCAGTTACGGTTCTGCGGGACCAATATTTAGCGCGGTTTATGTACGATGTGGGCGGCATGAATGCAGTGGCGTCTATTGTGCTGGGTTACAGGGTTTATGATACGCTTTTTGAGGCGCTGCTGCTGGTGGTGTCTGTGGTGGCTGTGGCTCATGTATCTTGGTACGACAAAGCCGAAATGATAGACCGCAGGCATAGCGAGATTAAAAACTCTGGGGTGGCGCGGTTTACCATGCGTGTGGTATGCCCCATTATTATTATTTTTGGGGCGTATATTATTGCCAATGGGCATCTTACGGCGGGGGGCGGCTTCCAGGGCGGGCTGGCTATTGCTACGTTCTTTATATGCCGCTACCTGGTTTATGATATTAACGACTTGCCCATAGCCAAAGTAATGCGTATGGAGAAGCTGGTTTTTGTTAACATAACTATTTTGCCTGTGTTGGCGGTGTTTACTGGGGTTACGTATTTTGCCACATATATACTGCCGCTTACCAGCGATGTTTACCTTGTAGCCATGAATATTCTTATTGGCTTTAAGGTTGCATGTGGTTTCTTTGTGCTGTTTTACAGGTTTGTGGCCATAGAAAGGTGGTAGTTTATGAGGCTTGATATTTTTACTATGGTGATGTTTTTTGTTAGCTTTTTTGGGCTTATTACCAGCCGCACTATCATTAAATCTATTGTGTTTATTTTAATTATGCAAACATCGGTTGTTATGTTTTGGCTTATTGTGGGCAATATGCATGGCAGCCTGCCGCCTATAGATGTGTATAATATTGATGCAGAAAATATCTCGGACCCATTGCCACAGGCGCTTATGCTGTCTGCAATTGTTATCGGGATATCGGTGATTACTGTTAGTATCACTATGTTCAACAATTTGTTCCGTAAATACGAAACTGCCAGCTGGGACCATATGGAGAAGGTCTATTCAAATGAAGGTGAGGGCGAACAATGATAGATTTAATAAGCCAGCTATTACCTTTCTTTGTAATAGTGCCGATTATTATTGCGGTGTTTTTGTATGTGTTTTCCTCAAAACAAATGGCCAGAAAGGTTGCGATTTTATTCCAGGCGGCCTTTGTTGTGTTTGCGTTTTTGCTGCTGCGGCAAAGCCTGGAAGGGGAGCTGTTGCTTAATGTGGGGCAGTATGCGGGGTTTTTGGGCATTATCTTGCGGGCAGATTATCTTGCGGCAATTTTTGTGCTACTTACCTCTGTTATTTTTTTGATGCTGGCCATTTATTCACTAAACAATGATAATACCAGCCTGTATTGGTTTTTGATATTTATTTTAGAAGGGGCAATTGTTGGGCTGTTCCTTACCCGGGATTTCTTTAACTTTTTTGTGCTGGTGGAAGTTAGCACCGTTGTTGTAACTATTTTGCTTATGTACGATGTGAAGCGGCGCAATATGTTTACGGGCATTAAATTTGTTATGATAAATATTGTCGCTATGCAGTTTTACCTGTTTGGCGTGGGGTATTTGTATATGATAACTGGCGCGCTGGATATGGTGGCAATTTATTACGCCACGCAAGAAATGGATCGGGCGCAGCTTGTGTTGCCGTATGTGCTGGTTATGACTAGCATAGCCGCCAAAACATCTATGCTGCCCACGCTCACATTTTTGCCAAAGGTTAATTCTATGTTAGGGGCGCACACACCGGTGGCGGCTATTATTTCTGGCTTGCAGATTAAAATTGGCGTGTATATGTTTATACGGGTGCAAACCGTGTTTGGCGGTGTGTTCCCAGAGGCACGGCAGTTATTTTTGGTGGTTGCTATTGTATCTGCCTTTGCGGGGGTTGTGCTGGCGCTGGCACAGAAGGAAATACGGTTGGTGCTGGCCTACAGCACTATGGCACAGGTTAGCCTTATCATGATTGGGCTTAATATTGGCGGGCTGTATTCCTTTACTGGGGCGGTGTTTCATATACTTAACCATGCGATTTTTAAGGTGGCGTTGTTTATGGCTGCGGGTATGATTGCCCACCGCTATGGAACTGGCGACATAACCAAGGTTAGAGGGCTGTTTAGGCATAGTCCTGTTATTGCTATAAGCACGGCCTTGGCTGTGCTGGGTATGGTTGGGATGCCGCTGTTTAACGGCTTTGTGTCTAAATATTTCCTGGCTTATGATGCGCCGTTGTATTTGGAATGGATTATAAATGTGATTAACCTGGGTACGATGCTTGTTTTTGTTAGGTTTTCGGCTATGTTTTTTGGCCGGCCAAATGCGGTTATATCGGAATCGGATTCTGCCAGGCAGATATCTACCTTTGTTATGGGGGCGGCATGCTTGGTTATTGGGGTGGGTGGCGTCTGGATTATGCGCTTCCTATTTGGCCTAGATGTTGAATTTACTGCCGCTGAGGTGGCCGAAAAATGTGCCATTTTCCTGGGCAGTTTGGTTATTGCGCTGCTGGTTTACCGGCTTGTGTTGGCCAAGCATGAGATATTCATACGGCTGCGCGGGTTTGATTTGAGCTTCAAGATGCTTTGTGCGTCTATTGGGGTGTTCTTTGGTGGGTTTTTGCTGTTTTTGTAGGAACTTGCATTAAATAGATGGTGATGTTAAAATAACAGCGTTCACATAATGAGCGCTGTTATTTTATACTGAGAAATTTTTTCGCGATTCATAGACAAATATCAGAAAACAAAGGCGTTTTATTCAGGAGGTGCTTATGAGCCAAAGAGCCAGAGGAGATAAGGAAAAAGAAGCCATGCGCGCAACAATACTAGAGGCCGCCACGAAAATTATAATAGACGAAGGCATAGAGGGCCTATCTATGCGAAAAATCGCTGGCCTGATAGAATACACCCCCACCACGATTTATAACCATTACAAAAACAAGCAGCAAATAGTAGCAGATATCGCTGGCGAAATTTACAACAAAGCTCACGCAGGGATGAAAACGGCCTTCCAGGCAAATGCAAGCGCTCCCGTAGACCGCAAGCTAGAGCTTGGGTTCAAGCTATTTATAATAGCAATCACCAGTAACCCAGAAATGGGCAAAATGGCCATGGGCAGCGGTTGCTCGGAAGATATTATAAATTTGCTGCAAGAAATTTTGCAGCAGGGGAAAAAGGAAGGCAGCCTACGCAGGCTAGACGATAATATGGCCTGGATGCTGCTGGCGGCGCTTACGGGTTTCGCCATGGAGGCCATAAAGAGCCAAACCCACCAAAACAGCAGCTGGCGCGGCATGGTTAACAGCTATGTAGAAATGCTGGTAAGCGGCCTGCGGGCATAAAAAAATCCAAACGAGGGTCATGTTCCACATCCCATCGTTTGGATTTTTTTCTGTTATAGGCCTTGCCGTTTTCGGTTTTCCTCGTGATTGGGTTAAATCCGCCCCAGTCTCTGCGCTGGGTTTGGTGGAATTCCTTCTGCTTCCGCTTAGATTGCTTCTTTAGCGGGATATAATGTTGTTTCATACGAAACACCTCCTGTGAGTAGTATAGCAGATGTTTGGCGGCTTGTGAACTGTATAAAACCGCCAGATATTTTGCTGGCTACACCCCAAAAACTTTTAAGAAAAAAGTTATAGTAATTAAACTGGAAAATCGTCCAGTTTAATTACTCAGCCAGCTAACGCTGTCTGACTGCACCTCCTACGCTTCGCTGCGTCGGTGCAGGGCGTTCATGTAACTTCAAAATTGCTCAAG
>WQVK01000021.1 GCA_009784025.1 Defluviitaleaceae bacterium | reverse complement strand
TGTTTGATTCACTGCGTGAACGTGATGATTATAAGGAACTTGCCGTCCGCTGAAAAAATGTCTTTATAGCGCAATTCGGTTAAGCGTTCCGATGGATAGAGCTTCATGCGTTTGTCGTGATTTCCAACCGTTTCATCATTGACAATCCACCACATATATGCTATCATTCACAGCGTTGTTTGCTGCCATAGCTCAGTAGGTAGAGCGCTTCCTTGGTAAGGAAGAGGCTCCCGGGTTCGATTCCCGGTGGCAGCTTATTTTTATTGATATATTGGCAGGCTGGCAAATAGAATAACATGAAACAGGACGCAGTAATATTGTGCGTCTTGTTTTTTTGTGTCACAAACCAATAGCAATACTCGCCCCACCAAAGCCGAAAGCGTAAAACCACAAGATTTTTTGTTGCCAAAAAATCGGATATATCATCTTACATGTTCATATGTTCTTTTAACAATTGCTGAAATATTATCAAAATTACCTTCTGCCGTAGTGATAAAATTATCACAAAAACCAACAATTATCGCCATGTGGTCATGCTCTTTGTTTTCAAAACTATTATCAAACAGTACAATATCACCAATTGCTCCCATGACATTGCCATGAAAAAATTTCTGTGCTTCCGCCATTGCCATATTTGCTAATTTCTTGTTCACATATCAACCTCGGAGTATATAAATTTTGCGCACGTATCATAATGGTGATGTATCACTGGTAACATTTTGCCTCTTTTTAGCAAAAAGTAAAGCGCAGAAAAATGCCGTAAGTGGCATAGTAAGGAAGATACCAAAGCCGCCTATAATCGCCTGTAGCAACTCTACCAGCACCAGCTCACGGTTTAATATGCGCGATACAGAATTAAAATGCGATAGCAGGAAAAGTACCATGGTGAGGGAACTTCCTATATATGCCAGCACCAAGGTGTTAATGCTAGAGCCCAGTATATCCTTTCCTATTGTAATGCCAGATTTAAAAATTGTCCTGAATGGTGCGTCTGGCAATTGGATTCTTAGCTCCCATAGGGCGGATGCGATTGACACGGCGATATCCATAATCGCTCCTACTGCGCCTATGATTATACCTGCGAAGATGATGGCAATAAGGTCTATTGGGCTATCTGGGATTAGGTTAAGCAACACACGGGATTCGCTTTGGGTGATGCCGGTAAGCTCCATTGTGCGGCTCATGAAAAATGTAATAAGCCCGGCAGCCAAAACGCCCCCTAAGCAGCCAAGCACGGCAGCAATGGACTTCCGGTTTACGCCATTTATCACAAAAAGCGTGACAATGATGGCATATATACATACAACAATAGACCAAAAATAAATATCCCGACCAGACAACACAGACGGTATAAACACCGCAAAAACAGCCAGCCCCGTAAGCAGTAGCGACAACACAGAATTAAAGCCCTTAGCCCTGCAAAACAGCACCAACAGCAAAATAAACGCAAGCCCTAGCAATGCTACATTGTATATGCGTACATAATCCACAAAGCTCCATGCCCCTGCATGGGATACCATTAGCATAATACGGTCGCCTTCTTCTGCCACGCGCACGAAGCGCTCTTGGAAGAACCCACGGGTATTTTGGGTGAAGGTGACTATTTCGCCGCGGCGTTGGCCACGGGTTGTGATTTCTGCCTCGAAGGTAAATATCTGCCATTCGTCAAAATGGGAATAATGGTCTGTTACATTTACTACCCCCACTACCCTTGCGTTGTATGTGCTGGCTGGTTCGTCGTCATTGACCACCATTCCTTCTGTGGCCATTTGGTTGCCAAAATATAAAAACGCCGCAGCGAAAACAAGAACCAATACATATGGAACACCCTTAATAAACCAATTATCGTACCTAACCATAGGGCTCCCCCCTCCTTTAATGTAAATATATGATACCCACCGAAAGCTATATCGTATCGCAAGAAACACAAGCGACATATGTGAACAGGTGGTTATAGTCGCTCCACCTAAAAACCCTCACATAGAGCTTGTAAATTTCCCGCAAGCCTTCGTCGCTAAAAACCTTGCACACCGCTAGTGCGCGGCGGCTTTCAGCTCCTCGCCTTGCGAAAAATTTCCTGCGCTCTATGCGAATGTTTTTAGGTGGAGCGACTATAATCTGTGTTTCCAATGATGATAATACCATATTTTTAAAACTTTTTACAAAAAACTGTTGACAGCCTAGTCTACACATGCTAGACTGAGCCAGTCGAAAGCGCATAGACTAGAAACAACTTTGGAGGTAACTCTATGAAAACAGACATAAACCTAACCGAAGCAGAAGAACGGCTGGCCCAGATTTTGTGGCAAGAATCCCCCATCCATTCGCCAGAGCTGGTTTTGTTGGCCAGCCAACTGCTGGGTTGGAAAAAGTCCACAACATACACAATACTAAAAAAACTTTGCGACAAGGGCGTGTTCAAAAATGAGAACGCTAAGGTAACGGCACTCCTCACCAGTGACGAGCTGCTGGCCAGGCAAAGCCGCCGCTATGTGGAAGATTCTTTTGGCGGGTCACTGCCTAGGTTTATTGCATCGTTCATAGGGGGCGGCAAAAAGCTGACCCAAACAGAGGCAAGCGAGCTTAAGCAGCTAATTGCCGAGTTTGAAAGCGAGGGCGGTAATGAATAATTTATTCCTGGCTGTGCTGAACATGAGCCTTATCGGGGCGATTGTTATTGCTGCGATTTTTGCGGCTAGGTTTCTGTTAAAACGGTTTCCTACCATTATATCGTATTGCCTTTGGGCGGTGGCCGGGGTGCGGCTGCTGCTGCCACTTACCTTTGAAAGTGTGATGGGGCTTATTCCATTTGGCGGGCGGCCGGTGGATTTAGTTGTTGCCCCTGTTGTAAATGGGGATTATTCCCTTACGCCATATTTAAGCAGCGGGGCGATAACTCCCCATGATGTAAGGTTTGTAATAAACCAGATGGATTATGCTTCGGCGGGCAGCAGTGGTGTAAACTGGCTGGCTGTGCTTGCCTCTGCCTGGTTTGTTGTTGCGGCGGCCATGATTTTTTACGGCGTTGTTTCATATATCATGCTTAAACGCAAACTGAGATATGCTTCCTGGCGCACCCAGAATATTTTCGAAGCCGATAATATCCGTTCGCCATTTGTGCTGGGGATATTGCGGCCGCGGGTGTACCTGCCATTTGGGCTAAGCGGCCAAGAGCGAGAATATATCATACTGCACGAGCTTACCCATATAAAAAGGAAGGACCATATTGTGCAGATTATCGGCTATTTGGTTCTATGCCTGCATTGGTTTAACCCCTTGGTTTGGGCGGCGCTTAGGTATATGAAGGCAGATATGGAAATGTCTTGCGACGAAGTTGTGCTTGAAAAAATGGGCGGCAATATTAAAAAATCTTATTCTATGTCGCTGGTGACATTGGCAGAGGGAAGGCATTTCGTTAACGCCTGCCCACTGGCATTTGGCGAGGGAAATATTAGAAAAAGGGTGAATAATGTGTTGAAATTTAAACGAACATCTAAAGGAATAATGGCCGTAGCTGCGCTTTGCGCAGTGGTGCTAAGCGGTGCGCTGCTTATGAACGCGGCCGGAGATACAGAAGATTACCGAAACTTAAGCCCAAGACCTGGGCAAGAACACCAAACATGGGGCGATACAACAAGACCAGAAAGAGTTCGGGCTGACAATATGCGAGAAGCAGGCGAAACTCGCATTGCCCCAGAGCTACCAGAGCTAAACCCAAATGACAGACGGCATTATCATATGAGAACAGACGGCGGATGGGGCAGGCAGTCCATGATGGAACTTGATATAACTAACTACAACTTCCAAAGCGAAAATGCCCGGCGAATAGTAGAGAATTTCTTGGCGCAGTCATTTCCAACTTGGGATACATCACATTTTGAGATAAACACCAGTACGTATATAACAAACGCCCCTACTGCAGATATGGCCATGCCACATTTTACAGTAATCAGCTTTGATGGCAGCAAGTTCTACATGCCAGATGGCACAATGCCAGCAACCCACGAGCAAGGCACGCCTTTCCGCCATTATATATTTGATATGGACGGTAGCGGCATACCAGAAGTGGCCATACAATATGTAAACTATGCAGACGGCGAATTTATCCGCCATTCTGTAATCTATACCTTCCAGGATGGCCTGTTCCAGCCAATAGTATCACATCTGTTTGACTTTACCGCAGACACAGATGTACCGCCAATAGCGCAATATGGCGAAATAACATATATCTTTCCAGCCAACACAAATATGAGTACTAGCTTTGAAGATGGCAGGCTAATCATGTTTGTACTCTGCGAAACCCGCGACATACAAGGCGACCGCTTTGTAAAGCTAGTTGACGGCGAATTAATAATAGAAGAGCAGCTTTTCTTCCCTATTTCCGTGATACGCGCCTCTGAAGGCCATGGTTGATTGACCCCCCTCTCCTTTTATCGTGAAATACATGAGAAACGGTCTCGCCCGAGCGGCACCCGAAACGCCGAGGTAAAGCGTTTCAGGCGTTTTTACCGCGACAGGTGAGACCGATTTCGAATTATTTCACTATATAATTCAATGAACTGAAAAACACCCGCCAGAATGCAGTAATTCTGACGGGCGTTTTCAGTTTTTTTGTGGAGAAATTTAACGAAATTTTTAAAGTTTTTAATAGTGGTAAAAAATTTTTTACACTTTCCGCTATTTTAGCGGCTTTGCGGCATTCATGACAGCGATTTTGGGCAAAAAGTGGTACCGTATGGTACCATTTTTCTATAATTATGGTACCATACGGTACCATTTTCCCGTAATTATGGTACCGTATGGTACCATTTCCCCTTGCATTTGCTGCCGCATTAAATTAAAATCCCAACATAAATATCAAGTTTCTATAGTTGTGGGGCTGGCTGGGTATTGCATGTCTTGTTGCCATGCATCATGGCCAAGGCATATGACGGCTTTAATTCAAAAGGAGACATCAATGAAAATAGAAGAATTCATGGGTATTATGGATGTGCTGCTTGGGAAGAATGGTTGCCCTTGGGATAGGGCGCAAACCCATAAAAGCCTAAGAGAATGCATGGTTGAGGAATGTGGCGAGGCTGTAGAGGCCATTGACTCTGGGGATATGGAAGCCTTAAAAGAAGAGTTAGGGGATGTTTTGCTGCAGGTGGTTTTTCATGCTAAGCTGGCAGAGAAAGCCGGGCATTTTACATTTTATGACATTGTAGAGGCTCTTGGGAAGAAAATTGTGGATAGGCATTCTCATGTTTTTGGCGAAGATAAAGCCGCAACTGCCGATGAAGCAATGGCTATTTGGCAAAAAAACAAGGCAAAAAGCGTCGGGCAATGACGTTGCGTAAATTTCCCCTATCGTGTAATTTTGTGGTTTTGTGTTGAGATTACTGGATATTTCATTTTTTTTGTGAAGAAATGCGGAATTTTTCTTGACAAAGCTTGATAAACGTATTATAAATACTTGGCATAGCAATAAGCCCGGGGATTTGTTATCACCTGTGGCAATAAATAAAGCTCCGCCATAGGCGGCACAAATCCAAAGGAGGATAACGGAATGAACAAGACGGAACTCATCGCAGCAGTAGCGGCAAAATCCGACTTAACAAAGAAAGATACAGAAAAGTTTCTTTCTGCATTTGAGGATGTTGTAACAAAAGCGCTTGTTAAAAACGAAAAAGTACAATTGGTAGGTTTTGTAACAATCGACGTTGTACAACGCGCAGAGCGTGAAGGTCGCAACCCACAAACCGGTAAGCCAATGAAAATACCTGCATCTAAAGCAGCACGTTTCAAAGTTGGCAAAAAACTCCGTGACGCTGTTAATGGCAAATAAATTACGCTAAACTTTTAGAAGGCTGTCTCATTTAATGAGGCAGCCTTTTTTGTTATTAGTATGAGACTAATTGCCTGAGTAAACAGGACATGTAATATCTTGGCAAGCCACACTCGCAAGCTTTATCTTTTAAGGTTGCAATATTGACAGATGGGTTTGTCTGTATCATGTTGGCGGCCGCATGTTGGGCATTTTATTAGCGGGCGGTCTATTTCGTCGCCGGTTAGTACATCTATATTTTCATAAGGGTAGCTACATAGGATTGTGTCTAGGTATTTTATGCCGCAAAAATACTTGCATATAGATGTATATTTTACTGCGCATCTATGTTCATTTACGCCTTCCTCTTCGTTCCATGGGCATATTGATTGGTTCCAACTTACGCTGCCTTGGCTTATCAAGTCTATATCACCAAGATGCCCGCCTTTTAATTGCCTAACTTTTTCGTTCATATAATAACCTTTCTTGGCGCAGGTTTTAGTTGCTAAGTGGCTCGCTTAGGAAGCTTGGCTCAAACACACCTGTTTCTATAAAGGCCATCAAGTTATTGTGGATATATGGCACATATTCGATATTTTTTAAATTTTCTACCGGCATCCATACTGGCTTGGATATTATTGCTGGGTTGTCTGGGTTTTTGTCCGGCACAGTTGGGGTCTTTATATTGGCGTCGCCCTTTAGCGTACATTCAAAGGCAATGCATATTCTTGGGGTTTCACCATGTAAATTATCGCAATACACTGGTTCGTATTCTAATACGTACAGCATTTTTCCTACTTCAACTTTTAACCCAGTTTCTTCCATTACCTCCCGCAGAATAGCTTCTTTTATTAGCTCGCCAGCCTCCACCCCGCCGCCAGGGAGGTTATAGTACAGGCCGCCACCAAACTCGTTTAGAAGCAACTTGTTTTGGTGGATTACAACTGCCCTTGCACTTACTCTATGTGATTTGGTCATCGCCATTTTGCCTCCTTTGGTATGCAATTAATTGCACCACACACACTACCCCTGAAACTTCTCTATAAATTCATCCTCAGTTACAACCGGCACGCCCAGCATGGCGGCTTTTTTATTTTTACCGCTGGTAGATGCGGCATCATTGTTTATCAAGTACGATGTTTTTGCAGACACACTGCCCGCAACCTTGCCGCCTTGGCTTTCGATAAGTTCTTGCAAGGCCTTGCGGTTTTTAAACTGCACAACATCCCCTGTTACAACAAAGGTAAGCCCTGCCAGGGGTTGATTACCCTCTGTTTTGGGTTTTTGCAGGCGCAAAAGGGGCAACACTTTCCATATACATGCCAAGTTGCCTGCATCTGTAAAATAATCCTGTAGGTTGGCTATAATCTCCTTGCCAAAACCCTTGATTGCCCCAAATGGCTTGTCTGCCGGGGTAAACTTTGCGGCTTTGCTTATAGCGGCCTCGTCATTGTTAAAATGCTGGAGCAAGCTGCCTTGCAGTTTTTCGCTAAGGGGCATCTCCCCCACAGGGCTGGCAAAGTACTCTCGAAGCCTCTCTGCAGAAACATCGCCAATGCCCAAAACATCTTCAAACACGGTAGGTACTGGCTTTGCGGCTTCATCTACAATAGCCTCCATATCGTGGTTAAAATGGGCGCATAACAGCTTTGCATTGGCAAGACCAACATCCCTTATGCCCAGCGCGAAGATGAAGTTTGGCAGCGCGGTGTCTTTTGCGGCTTCAATCGCGGCGATAAGATTATCAAATGATTTGCGGCCAAAGCCTTCCGTGCTGGTTATTTCTTGCTCGTATTTGGCAATTTCAAATAAATCTGGATATTCGTTTACAAAGCCGCTGGCTATAAATTTGCCCAGGGTTTGTTCAGACAATCCCTCGATATTCATTGCGTCGCGGCTTACAAAATGGGTCAATGTTAAAATAAGCTTCGTGCCACAACCTGGGTTTGTGCAGTATAACATTTCTGGGTCGCCTATTATTTCTGTTGGTTGGTTGCATACCGGGCAGGCTTGCGGGATTTCTACCTGGCGCGTGGCTGATTCTGCAGAGAATAGGCTCAACTGCCCTACTCCGGGGTCATCTTTCGGTACAGATAAATTCTCTGCCACCTGGGGGATTATCATATTTGCCTTGTACACCGTGATATTATCCCCGGGTATAAGCTGCAGCCCCTGCAAAATACTCACGTTATGCAGCCCGGCGCGGCTTACTGTCGTGCCTTCAATCTCCACCGGCTCGAACACTGCTATTGGGTTTATCAAACCAGTGCGAGAGGTATTCCATTCTATGCTCAAAAGCCTTGTTTCGGCCAGCTCGTCTGCCCATTTAAAGGCTATGCTATCCCTTGGGAATTTCGATGTTGCCCCAAGGGATTTGCTATGGGCGATATCGTCAAAGGTAAGCACAAGCCCATCCGTTGCCCAAGGCAGGGATGGAATCTTAGTTTTATACGCCTCCACCTCTGCCACGATATTTTGGGCGGTTACTAGGCTGTAATCCACTACATCAAAGCCTAGGGATTTCAGCCATTCCAGCTCATGGGCTTTTTTAGCAAATTCTTCGCTGCCAATAAGCCCAAATGCGTAAAAATGTACCCGGCGCTTGGCCGTAACCTGGCTGTTTAGCTGCCGCACTGCGCCGCTGCATAGGTTTCTTGGGTTTTTGTAGGTTTCGCCATCTTCTTGGGCGGCGTTTATCGCCTCGAAATCTGCGAAGGTGATTACGGCCTCGCCTCTTATCTGTAGGTTGCCGACAAAGGGCAAACTCAGCGGAATATTGACAAAAACGCGGGCATTATGGGTTACATCCTCCCCCACTCTGCCGTTGCCCCGAGTCAGGGCCTGTTGAAGCTGGCCGTTTTCGTATTTTAGCACCACAGTTAGCCCATCCAGCTTCCAAGAAAGCAGCCCTTCATGTACACCAAGAAAACCCGCCAAAGCTTCCGGGGATTTTGTCTTGTCCAGAGACAGCATAGGGCTGTCATGCTCGGCTTTTTTAAGGGCGCTTACTACCTGGTGGCCTACTTGCATGGTTGGGCTGCCGGCAAGCGTTATCCCGGTTTCGGCCTCTAGCTGCGCTAGTTCGTCGTACAGAGCGTCGTATTCCCGGTCTGTCATTATCTCGCGGTTTTCTTGATAATAGGCACGGTTGGCGACATTTAATTGCCGTACCAATTCTTGTATGCGTTCAGTTTTCATCAAAACCATTTCTCCTCTTTTGCGTACATTGGTTCAATAGACTTCTTCCGAAATTCCCATAGGGGGTTTCGAAAAAGTTATATTTTCAATCTTTTGCTTCTTCTGAGGTAACCCGGAAGAAACCGGGCGGCACGAAGTGCCGGGTTCGCCAAGCGAACCTTATGAAATTGTGTTTTTTGCAATTTCAGAAGAACTCTAACAATAAAATTGTGACATGTTCCAAAGATATTTTCAATAGACTTCTTTCGAAATTATGCTTTTAATTTCGAAAAAGTTTCATTTTCAATCTTTTCTTTCTTCTAAAATCACGTTTTTTGTGATTTCAGAA
This sequence comes from Defluviitaleaceae bacterium, assembly GCA_009784025.1. Lineage (GTDB taxonomy): Bacteria > Bacillota > Clostridia > Lachnospirales > WQUN01 > WQVK01. The sequence goes on along the minus strand of WQVK01000021.1, from coordinate 33,921 downwards.
AAACTTTAATGGCAATATATTTTAATTTGGTTACACTGTGTGGAAATTGCCATAATCTAGTGGTAATATGGACTATATCCAGTGAAGGAGTCTTATGCATGAATAAATTTTTCCGCTCACGAATGATTCGTAGCATGGTGCCTTATTTTATCCTGGCGGTGGCAGTTATAGTCGCGTTTAGGCTTATTTCAGAGCTAGGTTTTTTTGCAGATACATTATCGCGGTTTTGGAGTGTTATCACACCGTTTTTGGCTGGTGCGGTTATTGCCTATATTTTAAACATGCCATGCTCTGCCATTCAGCGGCTCGTGATGAAGATAAACAACCCTTTTGTAAAGCGCAAAAGCCGCGCTATTAGCGTGCTTATTTTGGTTATTATTGTGTTAGTGGTTTTTGCAATTATCTTAAACTTAATTATCCCGGCAATAGTAAGTAGCATTGCGCTGTTTATTTCAGAATTTAACACATACGAGGCCACTGTACGTACCTGGATTGCCAATATAAATGAATGGGATTTGCCAGAATTTCTCTTACCATACGGCATTAGTGACGGCGGCGATGGGCTTCTTGCCATAGTCGAGGGCTGGGTAAATGATTTCCAGATAGATGGGCTTATTGGCGGTATCGTTTCTGGGCTTGGGGGCGCGTTTTCTACCGTGTTCCATACATTTTTGGCAATTGTTTCTTCTATTTATCTGCTGGTGGAAAAAGATAGGCTCAAAGCTTTTGCCCAGCATTTTCTTAAGGCTGTTACAGCAGACCGCAGCTACGGCACTGTAATGAAATACTCCACAAAAATTGACTTTAATTTCCGTATGTATATCTACACCCAAACCATAGACGGCCTGATTCTTGGCTCTATCATGACAGTGGTACTCTTCCTTTTTGGCTCGCCGTATTTTTTGGTGCTTGGTGTGATTTTGGGGATTTTAAACTATATCCCCTACTTTGGGTCTATTATTGGTACGGCTTTAGCTGTGCTGGTGGTTGCCTTTACACAGGGGCTTAATATTGCTGTTTTTGCGGCTATTATCATGTTTGTTATCCAGCAGATTGACGGCAACTATATACAGCCAAAACTTATGGGGGGCGCGTTCTCCCTTAGCCCGCTGCTTATTATCATGAGTGTAACCATTGGTGGTTCTTACGGCGGCGTGCTGGGAATGTTAATGGCCATCCCCCTAGTAGCCGTGCTGAAGGACCTGCTGGACAGCTATATTGAATATCGTGAGAAAAAGAAAAAAGAACCACAAAAGCACGAAATGGACGAATTTATGGATAGAGATATCTGGTAATGGCAAGCGACAGCATAATCCCTGCAAAATTGGCCAAAAGCGCACCGGCCAGCGTGAATCGCGTTTTTGTAACCTTCACGCTCATAAAATAAATGCTCATGGTGTAAAACACAGTCTCTGTGCTAGACATCATGATTGACGTAAACCGCCCAATAAATGAATCTGGCCCCTGGGTTTCGAATATATCCGTAAGCAGCCCCACCGCCGCAGACGACGAAACCAGCCGCATAAGCGTAAGCGGCACTGTTTCCGTTGGGTAACCAGCCGCATCTGTAACTGGCGAAATAAGCCCACTTAACAAATCGAGCGCCCCAGATGCCCGCAGCATCCCCACCGCTACCATTAGCCCAACAATGGTAGGCGCAATCCCAAATACCGTATGAAAGCCGTCTTTAGCGCCAACAATAAAGTTGTCGTAAATGGCGACTTTTTTGCTTATCGCGTACATAAGTATACCAGCGAAGGTTAGCGGCACAATCATATCTGACAAAAACAAAATCCAATTCATAATAAATCAAACCCTTTAAGCGATATAGACCATGCTTATTCGGGATGTTGGTGATAAATTCGTCGGAGGTTTTGCCGGCCACAACATCATTTCTTTTTTTTAAGAAAAAAAGCCAAAATTTTTTAACTTTTTATTTTTCAAAAAAGCCAGTGTTTCCGGGCTTTTTTAGTTTTCAGAGGAGCAAAAAGGCAAAAAAAATGGTACCATACGGTACCATTTTGCCAGAATTATGGTACCGTATGATACCATTTTCTATTTAGCTTTTTTGTAACCAAACTGTAATGTTTTATTTCCCTCCATGGTTATGTAGGCAAGAAAGTGACAAAACAGGAGGGAAATACCATGCCAAAGAAAGCTAATTTTGCATTTTATTTTTTAGTGGCAGTTATTGTTTTAATTTCGGTTAACTTTGTGCAGTTGCAGGTTAGAGAGTTTATTGGTGCGCGGCAAGAAAGGCTTGCATCGCGGCGGGATATGCCTGGCGGGGCGCTGCATAGGCTGCATATTGTGGCCAACAATGTTTATTACCTAGATGGAGATTTTGTTGCGGCGGTTCAGCTAAGTGATTTGAGTGGGCAACCTGTGGTAGGTAGCCTTGAAGCATCGCTGCTGCATAATGGCTACGAGGCCAGCAAAGCTGCGGCCTTCGAAACAGATGCCTCAGGCAGAGCGGTTGTTAGGCTGCCTATGGATTATATAGACGGCGGCATGGTTGCACTGCGGCTGGCTGTGGAAACAGATCTTGGCTTCGAAGCGTTCACGCAAGATTTTTTCATGACACAAAACAGAGGGCAAAATTTTATCATTCAATTTGACAAGGGATTGTACAACCCTGGCGATGAGGTGCTTTTCCGTATAATGGCGTTGGCTAATGTTACTGCCCAGCCAGTGGCAGGGGAAATGTTTACCGTATCAATTTTTGATGGCAACGATAATCGGGTTTTTATAGAGCAAGTTACAGCATCGGATTTTGGCATAATAAGCGGGCGTTTTAGCCTTGGCGACGAGGTTAACAGCGGCATGTACCGGCTGGCAGTAGAGCAAAACGGCATCCAGCAGGCAGAGGCAATGTTTGAGGTAAGCCCATTTGTGCTGCCTAGGTTTGAAGTGACGCTGGCAACCTGCCAAGGCGAGTACAACCCCGGTGACACGATTAACCTACTGGGTAATGCTATGTATTTTTTCGGCGAGCCGGTTAACCAGGGTTTTGCCAATATCTATGTAAACAATCGTTTCCAAGCCCATGTGGAACTAGGCGAAAATGGGGATTTTTCTTTCAGCTATGTTGCACAAAACCCTGGGTTGTTCGAGTTTTGGGTGGAGGTTATTGATAATTCCAACAACAGAATAGAGGCTGCAACAGCCGTACGGGCGGCAGAGGGGTATTTCTCTATAGATTTAATGCCAGAGTTTGGCTACCTGATTATGGGTATGCAAAATCGCATTTATATTTTCACATATGCCGCAGATGGCGCGCCGGTTAGGGCATTTTTGCAGGTTACCGGAGATGGCTTTAGCCGCCAAGTGGCCACAGACCACAACGGCATGGGCGTATTACTGCTAAACGATGTGCGCCCGCAAAACAATATTAGCGTACATGCAGTAGATATGTACAACAACCCGGCCCAGGCCACTTTTAGCTTCCGCGGGTTAGATCGCAACCTAACCATAAGCACCAACAGCCCACGCTACGCCATGGGCGAGGATATTCATATAGAAATAAACAGCCGCCACAGCACAGGGGATTTCAAGCTGTACATCTATAGAAATAGCCAGCTTTTGCAGATTATCCAAACAGAGCAGCAGCAAGTTTCGGTTAACCTTGGGGATGTTTTTGGGCTTATAGATATTTTTGCGGTGTGGATGGGTCCTGGGGATAATAACCATACCAACCTACCCCATGCCCATAGAACAGTTTTTGTAGACCCGGGCCGCCATATGCAGCTTACAATGCAAAGCGACCGTGACGAATATAAACCAGGCGAGTTTGTAAGCCTTAATTTTGGCGTAACAGACGATGTTGGCAACCCATTAGAGGCAGCTTTGCTGGTTAGCATAGTGGACGAAGCCATGCTAAGCCTTGCGGCCAACGACCTATCTATAGATAATATCCGCTTTGCATTGAAGGATATTTATTTTGCGGGCAATCTTGATGCGGCCACGCTGTATGCCTCGCTTATTGCCGGAGCTTCCGAGCAAGCGATTACGCGACTTTTGCTGCGGCAGGATGGGGCATCGCCATTTGTGCATACAACTTGGTTGGTTAACCGGCCCTGGCAGCGCAGCTCTGTTTTCCCGGCCATAAATGTGGGAATTTTGGCCCTGAAGCTGTACGGCCTGGCATTGGCTACGCTTGTTTACTTTCTTATGCGTCGCAATAAAAAAGAAGCCACCAAAAAAAATAACGAGCGCAGCATCTGGGTTGTGCTTGGGGCGCTGGTTCTAATGATTGCATCCTTGATATTTTTGGCATCATGTGCCGGCAGAAGCGCCGATGCTTTTGACGGCGCGCCAGCACCAGCAACCGCAGGGGAAATGTTCACCGAAGTAGCAGCAGATAGCGTAATGCGCTTTGGCGCGCAAGATATGGCCATAATGCCGTCTGCACCAGTGCCGGCCGAAGCCACAAACGAAGCCATAGCCCCGGCGCAGGATATCATGGAAATTGAAACACAAACAGCCAGGGTTCGTCGCCTCTTTTTAGAAACCATGTTATTTGTGCCAGAGCTTATTGCCAGCAACGGCCAGGCAGATTTATCTTTTATGCTAGCAGACAATATCACAACATGGAACATCCAAGTGGTAGGCAACACCCGTGACGGGCTGCTTGGCCACACCCAAGGCAGTATCCGCGCATTCCAGCCGTTTTTTGTGGATTTCGAGTTGCCCCGCAACAGCATACGCGGCGACAGGGTTAGCATACCAGTGACGGTGTTCAACTACACAGATTACCAGCAAACCGTGATACTAACCATTGCAGAAATGGATTGGTTCAGCTTCCAGGGCGAAGCAGTGCAAACCATAAGCATCCCGTCCAACCGTTCCCAGATGGTGTATGTTCCTATTTTGATAGAAGAATTTGGGGATTTTGTTTTCCGGGCTTATGCAGATGCCATTGGCTTTGCAGATGCGGCAGAACGGCCAATCCGCGTTAACCCAGAGGGTTTTAGGGTTCGGCGGGTGGTGTCCAGCGGCAGCATAGAAGAAAGCATACAGCAGCATTTGCTATTTCTAGACGAAGCCGTTGCAGATACCAGGCGCGCCACCATCACGTTCTACCCATCTATTATGGCGCAGGTTATCGAAGGTATGGAGAATATCTTCCGTATGCCGTTTGGCTGTTTCGAGCAAACATCTTCTATACTGTACCCTAACATCCTCGCGCTGCGGTACATGCAGCAGGCTAATATAGACAACCCAGCCCTTACAGAGCAGGCGCTACGCTATATTAGCTCTGGTTACCAGCGACTGCTTACTTTTGAAGTGCGCGGCACAAATGGCGGGTTCTCGCTGTTTGGCCATGCCCCGGCAGAAACTCTGCTTACTGCATATGGCTTGATGCAGCTAAAGGATTTAACCAGCGTGTACAGCATAGACGAAAGAGTGCTAGACAGGATGGCAAACTTCCTGTTCCGCCACCAAAACAATGACGGCAGCTTCCAAATAACCGGCCGGGAAGGCAGCAGAATAACCGCCAGCCAGCGACTCGCGTTTAATGCATATATAATTTGGGCTCTTACAGAGGCCTTCCCAGAAGACAACCGCCTAAGCATATCCATAGAATTTTTGCTGGCCAACTTGGCCGAAGTGGACGACAATTACACCCTGGCCCTAATAGCCAATGCCCTGGTAAATATCAACCATGAAAAAGCCAGCGAAACAATAGACCGCCTGGCCGGCAATGTAACCTTCCGTGGCGATGCAGCTTATGTAACTTCCACCACAAGGGATTATTTTGGCGCATTTGGCCGCATACAATACCTGCAAGCCACCGCGTTGACTTCTATTGCCTTCTCCAACCACGACTCGCATGGCCATATAAATGAGCTGCTGGTAAGATATATAATAAGCCAGCGGGATAGCTGGGGCACATGGCATAGCACCCAGGCCACAATACTATCCCTAAAAGCCCTAACCACCCACGCAGCGCAACAGCAATTAGAATCTGGCCAGATTACTGTAACTGTGGGCGGCCAGCAGCACATCATAGATATCTGCGGCGAAAACAGCATAGACCTATATCACCTATCTTTCAACAACTTAGAGCGAGAAAACACAATAACAATAGACTTCCCAGAAATAGGCCGCATGACCTACAAAATAGTCCAGGAATTTTTCGCGCCATACGACAGCGTACAGCTAGACCGTGGCTTCGAAATACTATCCATCATGAACACAAGCCTAGCCGTACACGAACTTACAACCCAGCACCTACGCATAATAAACACATCTGGCGACATAGTAAAAAACGGCCTGGTATCCGTATCCATCCCCCAGGGATTCCGCGTAGAGCGCAGCAGCCTAACCCTACTACAACACAGCGGCCTAATAGAAAGATACGAAACCCGTTTCGAAAACATCAACCTATACCTGCGCGACACAGAACCCGGCGAAATAATAGACCTGGCCATACAGTACCGCCCAGCTTTCCCCGTACAAGTAACAGGCGGCCATGTACGCGTATTTGACTACTACAACCCCATGGTTGAGGGATACTTGATGCCGGTGGAGATTATAGTAGAATAAAGCCGTAGGGGGCGTAGCCTGCCACATCTCCAAAACTTTTTTACGAAAAGTTGATGTTTTGAAGTTTAGCTTTACAAAAAAAGCCCGAATCTTCGGGCTTTTTTGTTTTTGAGGATAAATGAAAGGGCTAAAAAGTGGTACTGTATGGTACTATTTCTTTTATCTGTGCGTAGGCACTCCGCTTACCAACTAAACCAAAAACCCTCCCCCAACACTCACAGGCCGCCCGACAATTGCCGTATTTAGCCATTCCGCTACGGATACCCCATCTTGTAAGGGTTCGTACATAAGCTTCGCATCGCCAAAAAACAAATGCGCCGTGCTACCGTCTTTTTTCCTGCCATGATCGGTTAGGTAATGGAAATAATTTGGCATTTCCGTAGATAGTTTGCCGGTTGCAGCTATTAAGGTTTCGTTAAACTCTGCCAGGGCAGCGTCATCAATCGCCATTTTGCCGTGGCTCATTTTGTTCATAAACTTGGTGAGGGCACCATCCCACACGGTATTTGAATGCAAAAAAACCGTGCTATCAGGCATTTTATCCCGGGCGTAGCGGAATAAATCTACAATCAAATCCCGAGACTTAATGTACCCCGCCAGCTCTGGGGCTACATTCCACACATGCCTGGCCGTCTCTTCCCAAATAGGCGCGTTCAAATGCGAGCCTTCTGAGTATATGATTACATTCCGGCAGCCCGGGTACATGGCCGTCACTTTATGGGCGTTAGCCACGCAACCAAAAGCACCGGCGCTTTGCCCGGCAATCACCAAAGTTTCTGGGGTTTGTGCAAAATCTTTTAGCAAAGTTAGGGCGGCGCCCACATTTGCTGCGCCTTTATGGTGCAGCAGCCTCTCCCGCCCCTTGGCATCCTTGTACGGGAATTCGCCGCATCCCATATGGAAATCCCCCGTGGTGTACGGGATGTTAAGTACATTCCAACCATGAAAAGGGCTGCGGGCATCTGAAGCGCTAAGCGCCCCAACATGCACAAGCCGTAACATAAGCGGCCCAAGCCGCGGGATATAATACGCCTCCCGGCCGCTAATCGCTTCCAACATATTCATAGGCCGGGCGGCGGTTTCCTCATTCCAACAAAATCCACCGCCTGCAAAGTTCACCAGCAGTTTATTAACCGTACCCCTGCGCAGCGATACATAGTAGGGGCTACCGTCACTGGCCATGCCGCCTGTGATGGCCCTTATATGCCATTTGTTTGGTTTCATGGGTATCATCCTCTCGGGAGAAGTATAACATATTTTCCGCCATTCCCAATTGTTATACCTCCAAAACAAAATCAACTAATTACAAACTGTAATTAGTTGATTTTACTTTCTCCATAGGCTCGCCCCATTTGCCCATTGCATTGCCATCCCAAGCAAAATACGTTCCGCCAACTGTCTGCGCAGGTTTTATCGCTTTAATTTTATCCTCGTCGGTCATGGCAGCGTCGCATAAAACCTCGTCCACCAGCACATTTTTTATCTTGCACAAAAGCACCTCACCATCGCCTGTTGGTATGCTTTTGGCCACTTCCAACTCATACACCCACGGGCTTTTCAGCAAAACAGGAACATCCAGCACACTTCCCTTTTCCACATCTGCAGCTATATCCATTTTGTCGCTGTCGTGGCCGTTTTTGTTGCCCCAATAATCTGCCAAGGGCAGCAATTCTTCCGTCACTAGATTTGCAGAAAACACTTTTGTGGCGCGTATGCGTTCCTTTGTCAATTTTTCTCCGCCTATGCAAGCCATCACGCCAAGCTCGGAATCCCAATAATAACTAAACCAGCAAAACAGGCCAAAATTGGGGCTGCCGTCCTCTTTGTATGTTCCGTATAGGAACATTGTTTGCGGGCAAAGGTCGTTGGTTGCGGGGATAGATTTTTTCATATTAGTGCTCCTTTTTTTAATAGAGCAAAAACGCCTGAACCACCTTATCTCGGCGTTTCAGGTGCTGCTCGGGCGAGACCGTTTCTCATTCATTTCATTACAGGATCATATCATATGACAATATACTTGACAATTTCATTATAAAACAGGCAGGGCGGCCATTCCGCTCCTGCCTGTTTTGCTATAAACCGCTGCTTATGCTAATTTCAAATTAAACGCCCATTAAACCTTAATTTTTTCCAACACCTTGCAAAACGCCACGGCCACAACCGTAGTGGCCATGGTCACCACCAGCCCCGGGCCAATAATCTCCGACGGGTTGGCCGAGCCGTATTGCATACGGTACGCCACCACGCTTATTGTCACCAGTTGGAGGCTAGACATATTTATCACCATGAACATTCTCATGCTGCGGGTGGCGGTTTCCTTCTCGGGGTTATCTTTTTGCAGCTCTTTCATGGCTGCTAGGCCGCTGGGGGTGGCAGCCCAGCCCAGGCCCAGGATATTGGCTATAAAATTTGTGGCAATAGGTTCGTGGGCGGGGTGGTTGCGCCCCAGCTCTGGGAAAAGATAGCGCAACAGCGGGCGGGATTTTTTCGCCAGGTTTTTTATTAGCCCTGCTCGCTCTGCGATAGTAAGCAGCCCAGTCCACATGGACATTATGCCCAGCATGGTGATGCACAGGGCAATAGCATCCCTTGCAGATTCTATCGCAGCGTTGGTTAAAGCCGGCATATTCCCGGTAAAAACAGCCACCACAATGGCAACCAAAATCATGCCGCCCCATAAATAATTTAACAAGCTGCACCTCCATTGGAAACGAACCCGTGCTTTCCACTTCCATTCACTAGACTTCTTCCGAAATTACGTTTTTTAATTTCGGAAGAGTTACATTTTCAATCTTTTGCTTCTTCTGAAATTGCGTTTTTTGCAATTTCAGAAGAACTCTACTTAAATCTATTCCCCAAAAAACAACCCAAGAACTGGAATATTTTACAATTTTTCGACAAAAGAAAAATATTTTCTTCCAATATTTGCAATTTTTTACATTTATGGTATAATTGTGCTTACCTCGCAACTTGCAGATACATCAAACAACACAATATATTGTGCGGGAAAATTTCACGAAGGGGGTGCAACAATGAAAGCAACAGGCGTAGTAAGACGCGTAGACGACCTTGGCCGTGTAGTGCTTCCAGTTGAATTGCGCAGGGTAATGAACATAGACATTCGCGATGCATTAGAAGTTTTTGTAGACGGCGAAATGATTGTGCTAAAAAAATACGAGCCAGCATGTACTTTCACCGGCTCGGCAAACGAGTTAATAGACTTCCACGGCCGCAAAGTTTCTAAGCAGGCGATTGTAGAAATGGCTCAGATGGCTGGATTGGTCGAATAAATTGAAAGCCCCAGGCTGCTGTAGTGAAATAAATGAGAAACTTCGAATTATTTCACTACAGCAATCTGGGGCTTCTTTAATGCGCAATCTATAGCGATTCTTTCTTAGGAACAAATGCGTGAAGTATATTAAACCAAACGATAATATAAAACGCAAAACTACCACGCGTATTAAAATAAAATGATCGTACCCTGTCAAAAGGCACAATAATGCCTGTCCGTGGCAGGTGTATCATGGCTATAAGTAAAATTGCAATTATTAAATTCGATACTGAAAAACTAACTCCATTGACAAACAATCGTCTAATATGGCTAATAGAAAAAGGTAAACTTACAATAAGCGCGAAAACAGGACCCCTTAGCCAAAGAATAAACTGACTAAGCTGTGAGATTCCAGCAGAGTGTAGAGTGTTCATTGTATATGGCACCATGAACAACAAAAGAATAAATAAAACAAACTTAATGGCAAACTTTACTACCGCCATAACCTTCAAGTGTCTCACCACATTTCATTCTATGCAACTTGCGCGCAAGCGCTTTATATTACGACTCCAAAACCACCGTAAACGGTCCGTCATTCACCAGGGCCACTTGCATGTCGCCCCCAAACACCCCGCAGGCCACTTCTTTAAAATGAGGTCTCGCCTCCGCCACAAAATAATCGTAAAGCTCTTCTGCCAAGGCCGGTGGTGCAGCATCTGTAAAGCTGGGGCGGTTGCCCTTGCGGCAATCTGCATATAGGGTAAACTGCGACACCACCAGCAACCCGCCACCTATATCGGATATGCTCAGGTTTGTTTTGCCCTCTGCATCTGCAAAAAGGCGCAGTTTTTTTATTTTGTCTATGGCCTTAGCGATTTTTTCTTTATTATCGCCCAAGCCAATACCCAAAAGCACCACATAGCCGCGGTTTATTTGGCCTACTATGCTACCGGATACGGTTACAGATGCGCTGGATACTCTTTGTAGGATTATTTTCATGTTTTGCTCCTATATGGTTTTTACACCAAAATGAGGTAGATTATCGTCGGAAGTAAAATGCAACTAGCCTATATCCCGCCTGTCCATTACAGCCTAACTTCAAACGGCGAAGCTGGCAGATTATACGCATTATAAACCGCCACTGCTGGGGAGTCTAACCAACCGAAGCGCACTATTTCTGCTTTCTTTTTATAATCCTTCAAATCTACCACTAGGGTTTCGCCCCTTACCATGGCGTACATTCTGTCTACTTCGCCCTCTGTGGATACGATATCTATTATTGGGTAGCTTTTATCTGCCCAAAGGCCTTCGCCATGCTGGAAAGATATCACTAGCTTGCTGTCGGTTATTTCGGCCTTTTGTACTATTGGGCCGTCGGAGATTATGTCTTCGCCGTATTTTAGCCGCCTTGCATGTAGTGCCATGCGTTCGCCCACGGTTTTTTTGTCTAGGGGATGCAGGTCGTTCCATTCGCCGCAGTCTATGCTTACAGACATGGCGGTGTTTGGGATTTCTAGGCATTGGCGTTGCTGCTCGCGCAGTTTTGGCCAGCCTTCCCAGTTGCCATTGGGGTCTGTATAATTGGCCAACTGGTTAAATATTACGGGGAAATCTGGGCCGTAGGTTTCGCGCACATGTTGCACGTAACGTGTGAACAAAGCCTTGTAACTGGCTGGGTTGCCCACATTGGATTCGCCCTGGTACCATAACATGCCATCTGCAGAATAGCCTAGTATAGGCGCAAGCATATAGTTGTACAGCCCGCATGGGAAGCCGTAGAACCAGCCCCCGCCCATGGCCCTTGGCATTTCTGTGCCAACCTGCCATTTCCACTGGCCGTCTAAAGGGATTGCCTGGCCGTCAAATTTTAATGCATATTCCTTGCCAGGGATGAATTTAGGGTTGCCGCCATCGCCCACCAGGCGGATGGCTATTAGGTTTTCGCCCTCTTTTAGCACGCCTTCTGGCAGGTCGCATGTGCATGGGGGGTACATATAATCTACAGAAATTACCTGCTGGCCGTTTACATACACTTTTACACTGTTTTCTGCCCGGCCTAGTTTTAGCGTGGCTTTGCCGCTGATTTTGGGCAGGTTAATGCGCTTGCGTAGCCATATTGCACCGTGCTGCGGCAGGCCCGCAGGGTTTAGCAACATACGGGTTGCCCAGGCAGCGTCATCGTATTTTGGGCATTGCCAGTTTTCTTGCAGGCCGCGGTCTTTTTCGGCCAGCTCCTTATGCCATGCGCCCACGCGTTGGTTGCCGTCTTCCATTACTTTTTCCATGAAACCAGGTTTTTTTACAGTGTCCATCAATAGCTTGTGATATTCTGGGAATTCTTCCACTATGGACTCTGGCAGCCAGCCCTGCACGGGTGTGCCGCCGGCTGGGTTGCATAGCAGGCCAATTGGCGTGGGGTCATCTGTAAGTAGCTGCCGCGCAAAGAAATACGGCAGGGCAAACAGGCTATCCATGATTTCGCCTTCGGCGGTATGCCATTTGCCAGCGACGTCTGTGCGTGGGGCGTCGAAGTCATGCCCTTTTTCTACCTGGAACATGCGAATGCGAGGATCATCCACTATATGCTGGGGCAACAACATACGCGCCCGCAGGATTGGCCCCTCCATGTTAGATTGCCCGCTGCAAAACCAAACCCGGCCAATATACACATCTTTTATGGTAATCTCGCCAACTTGCAGCGTATGTGGGCCGCCAAATTCTGGCGATTGCAGCACCGCATCAAACCGCCCGTCTTCATTGGCGGTTACATTGTACGACTTGCCCAAAAACTGAATACAAACTGCCTGGCCAGGACTGGCCCAGCCCCAAATATTTGCAGTTTTGCTAAGTACCATGCCGTCGCTAAAAAATGCTGGTAATTTCATAATAATCCTCCTTATAATGGCTTCTTTCGAAATCACGTTTTGTAATTTCTTTGTGTAGTGAAACAATTCGAAATCGGTCTCGCTTGTCGCGACAAAAACGCCTAAAACGCCTTGTCTCGGCGTTTCAGGTGCCGCTCTGGCGAGGCCGTCTCTCATTTATTTTACTATGACTATAATAAAAACCGCCCCAACACCCCAAAAATTAAAGTTTTTTGCTTCTTTTTTTAAAAAAGAATGGGGTGCCGGGGCTGTTAGAACCCTGACGGTTTAATTATTTTTTCTTTACCTTTTCGTACATATCAATATATTCCCCTGCGGCGTGTTTCCAGGAGAAGTCACCAGTCATGGCATTTTTAACTACTGTTTGCCAGTTGGGGCTGTGGTAGGTGTTTACGGCTTCGCGGATTGCCCACATTAGGCCGCTGGCTACGTAGTGTTCGAAGGAGAAGCCGTTGCCTTGGCCGGTTTCTGAGTTGAAATGTTGGACGGTATCTGCCAGGCCGCCTGTTTTGCGTACTATTGGGATAGAGCCGTAGCGCATGGCAAATAACTGGCCTAGGCCGCATGGCTCGTATACAGACGGCATGAGGAACATATCGCTGGATGCGTATATTTTTTGCGCCAGCGCACCACTGAATGTGATGTTTGCGCTTACTTTGCCTGGGTTGCACCAGGCATAATGGCGCAACATGCCCTCGTAGCGGGATTCACCAGTGCCCAGCACCACAAGCTGGATATCCATGGCCATAAGCTCATCCATTATAACGGCTAGGATATCTAGGCCTTTTTGTTCTGCCAGGCGGGTTATCATGCTAACCATGGGGGCATCGCTAACAGGTAGGCCAAGTTCTTCTTGCAGGCGCGTTTTGTTTTTGCGCTTGTTTTCTAAGGAATTTTCGTCAAAATTTACATATAAATTGGGATCTGTTTTGGGGTTGTGGCTGTCTGTGTCTATGCCGTTGACTATGCCGTAAAGGTCCCCGCCGAACATGCTGCGCTGGCGCAGCAGGCCTTCCATGCCGTAGCCGTAGGCTGGGGTTTGGATTTCTTCTGCATAGGTGTTGCTAACGGTGCTAACCGCGTCTGAGTGGATAATGCCGGCTTTCAGGAAGCTGATATTGCCGTAGAATTCTAAATCCCCGCCGGTGAAGTAGCCGTCGTTTAGCCCTACATTCCAAAGAGTATCCCGGCCAAACACCCCCTGATAATGCAGGTTGTGGATGGAAAACAGGCTCTTCATGTTAGAATAATAGGTAAACGCCCGGTAAATATCACGCAAATAAGTGGGCCCAAGCCCTGTATGCCAATCATTAAAATGCAGAACATCGGCCTTGAAGTCTATATGGCTAAGCATTTCTATAGCGGCCTTTGTGAAGAATGCAAAACGCTCTGCATCGTCTCCGTAGCCGTAATAGCCATCCCGGCCAAAGTAGAAATCATTTTCTATAAAGTAAACGCTTTCGCCGTCGCCATGGGCATCCAACCCTATGATGGTGGCAGGCTGCTCGCGCCAGCTTAAATGCACGTTAAATGTAGAAATGTTTTTGGCGTCTTTTAGCAAATCTTCTTGTATACTTTTGTATTTTGGCAGCACCACACGAATATCTACACCCCTGTCACGCAGTGCCTTTGGCAATGACCCCGCAACATCCCCAAGCCCTCCGGTTTTGGAATATGGGCTAACCTCTGTAGACACTAGCAAAATGCGTAACGGTTCTTTTTCTGTCTTTTTCATGGTTCACTCTCCTAGCGGTATTGATTATATCTAAGAAAGTTTCAGGTGTAAAGGTTTGGGACATATAGTGAAGCAAATGAAAAACGGCCTCACCCTAGCGGCGCCTGGAACGCAGAGATAAGGGGTTCCAGGCGCTTTGCCGCGACAGGCAAAACCGATTTCGAATTGTTTCAATATGGTATCGGGTGCCGCAGGCTGTAGATTTTTATTCAGTTGGTCGGATTTTCCGACCAACTGAATTTTTTCGCGACTGTAGCGGCCACCATGTATACCACAGCAGCCACAATTGCGACTATTATCCATGGCCGCGCAGCTTATTCTTGTGGAGCTTTCTTATCATAACAACGCCATATCTATTCCAACGTAAACGACCCTAATGTGGCAGTTCCGCCGCCCCTATAAACAAAGTATAGCGCATTAACCCCATCTGGCAGGTTAATATCTGCGGCATTATCTACCCATACATTTGTGTAGGCCACTGGTATAACGCCCAGTGGCGGGCCATCCCAGGTCGTTTTCACCTCAAAAACACCGCTGCTGTAGCCGCGGGTTTTGATTTTAACCCGGGTCACGCCATTGCAGTCAAAATACTTGAAGCCTACCCCGGCAGAATCTGTGATATTTGTTACAAAACCAATCTCCTCGTCGCCGTCTTTGCCGTCTTGGGTTATTCTTGGCAGGCTGGCGTTGTCCTTTGTGCCAAATAGATTGCAGGCGATATATGCGGGGTATTCGCCCTTGCCTGCCAGGGGCTTGCCGTTTATGCCTTGTGATGTAATTTCCACCTGCTGTATGCTGCCGTCTGGCTGTATTTCTATTTTTTCTACGCAACCCTGGCGGGAAAACCATGTGCCATTTGTATGCCTATGGTAAAAAACATACCAATCGCCGTTTATTTCTGTGATGCCACCGTGATTGTTTGCATAATGGTAGTTCATTAGCTTATCTGCTGGCTTGTAGGAAGAAATCCCCTTGTCGCAGTTGCTAACAATCACGCCGCCAAATTTGAAATCCTTTAGCGGATGCTTGCTGGTGGCGTAGCATAACTCATGCATTGGGGTGGACGAATATACAAAGTAATAGGTATCCCCATGCTTTCTAATTGAGGCGGCTTCAAAATATTCATGGCCTTCGTATTCTGTGCCTTTGCCGTAGCAATTGCCCGGCACGATAATCACTGGCTCTTCTACTATAGTTAGCATGTCTGTAGCTAATTTCATTGCCATTGCGCCGCTTCTGGTTTTATCCCCATGGCCGCAGAAGCCTGTGTACAGGTACACATTTTCGCCATCTGTAAGTAGGCCTGGGTCAAATTGCGGCTCGTCGCCGGGGCGCTCGCCCAGCCGCGTGCCGCATTGATAATGCACATATCCCAAGAATTCATATTTCCCGGCGGGGCTGTCGCATACCGCCACAGACACCACAGGCACCTTGTCCAGCACATAATACAAATAATACCGCCCGTCTGGGCCTTGGGTTACATCTGGCGCGTACAGGCACATATGGCCATCTGGGTTCAATGGGTCGTCTGTTTTCTTAAAGATTACGCCCTCGTATCGCCAGTTACCCAAATCATCCACAGGGGCAGACCAACACACATAATCGTTCATACAGAACACATAGCCATTAAACTTGTCATGAGAACCATATACATAAACCCGGCCGTTGAACACATAAGGCTCGCCATCTGGGATGTATTCCCACGAGGGTAGATATGGGTTGAATGCTTGTTTTTTCATAATTGCCTCCTATTTATATTTTGGCAGCCAGCTACTACCATGAGCTTCCATAAGCTCGTCCACCATGGCGCAGATATCGTCTAAGGAAAGCTCTGCTGCGGTGTGTGGGTCTAGCATTGCGGCTTGATACACATGCTCTAGCTTTTGGGTGACGGCGGCTTCTATGGTAAGAAGATGCACGTTTATGTGGGTCATGTTCATTGCAGCCAGCTGCACTGGCAGGCGGCCAACATAACATGGGTTAATGCCGTAACTATCTACCATGCAGGGAATTTCTACACAGGCTTCTGCTGGCAAGTTTTCGATAAGTCCACCGTGGTTTAGTACATTGCCGCCTATTTTTGTTGGGATGCCCGTGATTAAAGATTCCATAATATATGAAGCATATTCATTAGAACGGGTATGGGGTTTTGTTTTTGCAGTTTGCGACAGTTCCTTATAATCCTTGACCCAGTTCTCTATCTGCCAGATACAGCGGCGGGGATATTCGTCTAGTGGGATGTTATATTTTTCTATTAGTTCCGGATATTTGGTTTTGATGTACCATGGGCTGTATTCTGCGTTATGCTCGCTGGATTCTGTACAGTAGTAGCCCAGCCGCGCCATATAATCGTAGCGTATCATATCGTGATGTTTTTCGGTTTTTGCGGCAGCGCGTTTTTTTATTGCGGGGTAAAGGTCTGCCCCTTGGCGGTCTTTAATTTCCAGCAACCAGGCCATATGGTTGATTCCGGCAATCAGCTCCCGGCGGCCATCTTTATATTCTTGCATTCCAATGTCGTTGAAAAGATGGTCTGTGCATACTTGCACGCTGTGGCATAGGCCAATTGTTTTTATTCCCGTGTAGCGCTGCATGTAGCCACAGAGGATTGACATGGGGTTAGTGTAGTTTATAAACCATGCATCTGGGCAGACTTCTTCCATGTCGCGGGCAAAATCTGCCATAACGGGTATGGTACGCAGGCCACGCATTATGCCACCTATCCCTAAGGTGTCCGCTATTGTTTGGCGCAGGCCGTATTTTTTGGGGATTTCAAAATCTATTATGGTGCAAGGGTCATACAGGCCTACTTGTATTGCATTTATTACATAATTGGCATTGCGCAGGGCTTCTTTGCGGTTTTCTACCCCAAGGTAGGCTTTTATTTTTGCCTTGTTGCCCAAGCCTTCGTTTATGGCGTTTATTATGGTTTCGCTTTCTTTTAGCCTGCCGCCGTCTATGTCATATAGGGCTATCTCACTATCTGCCAGCACTGGCGAAGTCATGCAGTCGCCAAGCACATTTCTGGCAAAAACCGTGCTGCCTGCGCCCATAAAAGTTATTTTTGCCATGATACAATTTCCTCCATATATTTGTATTGGGCTTGGTTTATTTGGCCTTCATGCAAAATTTCCCGGGAAAGTTTGGCATTTCTATCATCCCATGTAAATTTGGTTAACATGTACTCACCGTTTTCGTAGCCGTAACCATCGCCGTCATCTTCGTATAGGGTGAAGTTGCCATCCTGGCCGGGGTAGATACGCAGGGTATCTTCCATTGGTATGATGCTGCCCTCCCGCACGAAAAGCGGGATGCGGCTTATATCTGCGGCGGCCTCAATCCATTGGCCGCCTACATGTTTCTCGTTTGTGTGGAAATCGTACCAGTTGCAGCCGCTGGGCAAATATACCGGGCGAGTTAGCTTTGCGGATTCTATGGGCTTGCTGCCTGCTTCATAATACATAGGGGTGGTTACCGGGCATACCATAATGGCATTGCCAAACATATATTGGTCGCCTATTTTGGCGGCTTGGCTGTCTTCTGGGAAATCGAATGCCAGGAATCTTATTATGGTGGTATCATCATACCAGGCCGCCCCTGCTAGGGAGTAAATATACGGCATCAGCTTATAGCGCAGCTTATTGGCGGCGCAAAGGGCATCGTAGAAAGGTTCGCCCGGCTGGCCATAAGCCCATATTTCACGTCGCACATCTGTGCCATGGGCCCGGAATATTGGCAAAAACGCCCCCTGCTGAAACCATCTGGTATAAAGCTCGCGGTAGCCTAAATCTGCCTCGCCGGCATTATAATCCCCATTCCAATACCATGGTTTGCCCTGTTTTACAAAGAACGCGCCTATATCCAGCGTCCAATACGGCAGGCCGCAGGCGCAAAGCTGCAAGCCCGCCACAATTTGCTTTCGCATGGTATCCCAGCTTGCGCTTATATCGCCAGACCATAGGATAACGCCGTATTTCTGCTGGCCGGTGTAGCCGCTTCTAGTGAGGTTTACAACCCGCTTGCTGGTACATGTACCCCTTTGGCCTTCGTAGATGCCCTTGGAATGGTACAGACCATAGGCATTACCCAGCTCCCGAGGGAAGAAATTGCTGGCTTCGTGGACGAAGGTATGGTACAGGGCAGAAGGCTCTGGCTCTTCCTCTCGCGTCCATTCTGGGGTGATAGGCTCGCTGGAATCACACCACCAAGCATCTATCCCATGGGTGAACAGGCCTTCGTTTACCTGTTTCCAGTATAATTTGCGGGCGTCTTCGTTGAAGGCGTCGTGGGTATCGTTGTAGGGGAATAGCAGCCCCTTTTCGCGGAACTCTGCATAGTTTGGGGTGATTTCGTTCATATTTGGCCAAATGGATATCATCAGCTTTGCGTCTAGGGCATGGATTTCTTCCATCATGGCTGTGGGGTTTGGGAAACGAGCCGGGTCGAAGGATTTTTGCCCCCATTGGCCCTCCTCCCATGATATCCAATCTAAAATAATACAATCCAGCCCAATGCCGCGCCGGCGGTATTCCTTTACGGTATCAATCAACTCTTTGGCGGTCTCGTAGCGCTCTTGTGATTGCATATAACCGAAGGCCCATTTGGGCAGCATGGCCGCCTTTCCCGTAAGGTAACGGTAACCTTTTATAACCTGGGCGTAATCCCCGGCAATAAAATAGAAATCCATCTGCTGGCAGGCCTCGGTTTGCAGGTACGAGCCGTATTCGGTGTCTTGAAACATGACAGGGCTGCCTGTAGACAGCAGAAGGCCGTAGCCCTTTGTGGATATAAGAAATGGCACGGTTATTTTCATATTTGCCTGGTGCAGGTACTGGGTTGTGCCCCGCAGGTTTAACATTCCTTCCGGGGATTGCCCTAGGCCAAACAGGGTTTCATCTTGTTGCCAGTTTAAGTTTAACCGGGTGCGGTACAACTTCTTGTCAAATACTTTTTCTGCAGATTTTATTAGTTGCTTTACGCCATCTGCCGTGGTTATGCTTTCGGTTTTGGCATTGTCTGTTTCTATGGTTTTGTAAGAGTCAAACGGGTCTAGTATGCGGCTTTCATGGGGCCGCTCTGCCAGCAGAAGCTGGTTTGTATTGTTATAATATTTGATTGCCCCGGTTTCTTTGGCAACGGTAACTTTTAGCGCTTTTGTGGTAATTATTACTTCTGCCGCGTTCTCTTCGTGCTGCCAATGTGGGTAATCTGGCCGCATTTCTATACCCACCCCAGCTGTGACCGTGGCTTGGGGCTGCCCGGCAAATGTGACTCTAACCATGTTTTCTGCCTTTGGGCTTAGTTGAAGGCAACCGTACTCGCTGTATAGCAGCAAGCTGTCGCTTTGTTTTTGCACTGTTGTTATTTTTCTGCATTTGCGTTTTTCTGCTGTTAGCATAAAAAAACCTCCTATCCTGGGATGGGTTTATATAGTAAAATAATTCGAAATCGGTCTCGCCTGTCGCGGCAAAAACGCCTGGAACGCCTTATCTCGGCGTTCCAGGTGCCGCTCGGGCGAGACCGTTTCTCATTTATTTCACTATAATATGGTAAACGTACAATAACATAAGTAATTTTCATATGATTTTTTGTCCGATTTTGCTTGCATTTTTTCCGATGTTTTGTGGCTGAAAAATTCAGTTGGTCGGATTTTCCGACCAACTGAATTTTTTCTAACAATGAAACAATTTGAAATTAGTCTCGCTTGCCGCGGCAAAAACGCCTTGTCTTGGCGTTTCATGCGCCATTTTGGCAAATTGCTTCTCATTTATTTCGCCGTAACAAACCTGCAAAGGCTGCCCCGCAGTAGCGAGCATATGAGTTTTTACAGCGAAGAAAACCAAATTCCCGCCCTGCGCCACCCCAACACAAAAAGCTACAACTTTCCCCAAAAAAATGTTATAGTTGATATAACGATATAATTTTACCCAAAACAAACACCATAAAAAGGAGAGCCAGAAAATGAAAACAATGAAAGCAATAGTGAAAGCAAGCCAGCAACTAGGCGGCCTAGAGCTAAGGGATGTACCCTTCCCCACCCCAGACGATGACCAAGTGCTAATAAAAATAAAAAAAACCGCAATATGCGGCACAGATATTCATATATTTAACTGGGATGCCTGGGCGCAAAAAACTATCAAAACCCCACAGATAATAGGCCACGAATTTGTGGGCGAGGTTGTAGCCGTGGGGCGGCTGGTTAGCACCGTAAAGGTGGGGCAAATTGTCTCTGGCGAGGGGCATTTGGTTTGCGGGTATTGCCGCAATTGCATCTCTGGTTTCCCGCATCTTTGCTGCCATACCGTTGGCATTGGCGTAAACATGGATGGTGTTTTTTCAGAATATATAGCCTTCCCAGCCAGCAATGTTTGGGTTTGCGACCCATCTATCCCGCTAGATGTGCTTAGCATACAAGACCCCCTGGGCAATGCGGTTCACACCGCGCTTTCTTTCCCGGTTTTGGGTGAAGATGTGCTGGTAACCGGAGCTGGGCCAATTGGGCTAATGTCTGTACCCATCCTGCGCCGCGCCGGGGCAAGATACATTGTGGTAACGGATATCAACCCAGAGCGGCTAAAACTAGCCAAAGAGCTAGGTGCAGACGCCACGGTGGACGTTCGCAGCCAAACCATACAAGAAGTAGTAGCCAAATTTCCGCTAATACGCGAAGGTTTTGACGTAGGGCTAGAAATGTCTGGCAGCGCAAGTGCCTTCAGCGATATGGTGGAAGCTATGGCCAATGGCGGCAACATAGCCATACTGGGTATCCTACCCCAAGACCAGCAAGTAAACTGGAACAAAGTAATATTCTCAAGCTTAACTCTACGCGGCATCTACGGCCGCCAAATGTACGACACCTGGTACAAAATGACAGCCCTGTTGCAAACCGGCCTAGACAAAGATGTAGCCAAGGTTATCACCCACAACTTTGACTACACCAATTTCCAAGAAGCATTCGAGCTAATGGCCGCAGGCAAATCCGGCAAAGTGATACTAGATTGGAGCGAATAATATGAAAACTGCATTTAAACATTGGAACAACCTAGCCAACGAAATAAAAGAGGCAGGCTTATGGAAAACAGAACGGATAATTACTACCCAGCAATCTTCACAAATTAACACCACCCTGAAAAACGACGTGATAAACATGTGTTCCAACAACTACCTGGGCCTATGCAACAACCCAGATATAATGGAAGCCGCAAAAAAAGGCATAGACCGCTGGGGTTACGGCCTCTCATCTGTGCGTTTCATCTGTGGCACCCAGGAAGTTCACAAGGAACTAGAAGCCAAGCTTACAGGCTTCCTTGGCACAGAGGACACAATCCTATATTCATCCTGCTTTGATGCCAATGGCGGGCTTTTCGAAACCCTGCTTACCGCAGAAGACGCAATAATCTCCGACGAGCTTAACCATGCCAGTATCATAGACGGGGTGCGCCTTTGCAAAGCCGCCCGCTACAAATACAACAACAACGACATGGCAGACCTCGAAACCCAACTAAAAGCCGCAGATGCAAAAAAACCACGCATTAAAGCAATCGTATGCGATGGCGTGTTTTCTATGGACGGTACAATTGCTAACCTGCCCGCTGTCTGCGACCTGGCAGATAAATACGACGCCATAGTAATAGTAGACGACAGCCACGCAGTAGGCGTTATAGGCGAGAATTTAAAAGGCAGCCACGAGCATTGCGGCGTTATGGACAGGGTGGATATTATCACAGGCACCCTTGGCAAGGCGCTTGGCGGTTCTTCCGGCGGCTACACCAGTGGCAAAAAAGCTATCATAGACATACTACGCCAGCGTTCCCGCACCTATCTCTTCTCCAACACTCTATCCCCAATAATAGCCGCAGGCAGCCTAGAGGTGCTAAATCTAATCACAAAATCCAACGACCTTAAAAACAAACTACGAGAAAACACCGCCTATTTCAGAAAATCCATGACAGAAATAGGCCTAGATATCGTCCCAGGCGAGCATCCAATCACCCCGGTTATGTTATATGAAGAAAAACCAACGGTACAAATGGCAGAAAAGCTGCTAGACAAAGGCGTGTATGCCATCGGCTTCTTCTTCCCCGTAGTGGCAAAAGGCCGCGCCAGAATCCGCTGCCAAGTTTCCGCCGGCCATACCAGAGAACAGCTAAACCGCGTAGTGGGCGCCTTTGAAGCCTGCAAAAAGGAATTGGGCCTGTAAACCATAAAAACATGACAGTACCCCGCTTTGGTTCTACACCGAATATCAATCCAACAAAAAGATAAGGACTGATACCCAATGAGCAAATTTAGCATACTAACACCAGAAAATGCCGCAGAAACCAAGCAAGCTATTAACAAGATACAATACGGCAATGTGCTAAACGATTTAAAAATCCACCAGTTTCTTAAAATCAAAACCCAGTTTGTATGGGGGCGCATGACTACCTACAGGTTGGAAGATTTTATCACAACAGATGTTGAAATAATCAAGCATAGGCTAGAGGTTTTTGAAGATTTGCTCCGCTGCGATGGTCTTATAGAGCTGCTGCGGGATGATATGCTGCCAGAAATCACGGATATTTCCAACCTTTCTGGCAGCGCGGAAGACGGGGATTATTACTTCCTTACCCAGTTCCACTATATAATGAAGCTGCGGCTGTATGTAAAATGTGTGCAAAATTTAAGCCAAAAGCTAACCAAACTACAGTTTAAATCCAGCGGCATACGCAAGCTTGCAGAAAAAATTGCAGAAACCCACAGCAGCCAGGAATTCACAAACCTGATAGAAGGCCTAGAAACCATAGACCTACGCATAAAAAACGTGCGCAGCATGACCGTGGGCATAAATGTAGACGCCGGGATGCGTATCGATAATATGGGCATAGTGTCAATAAACGACAAACGCTACACCTCTGGCGGGCTGCTGGATAGGATACTGCGTGCAGATTTTAACCGGGGCGACGAATATACCCTAATCACGCCGCTAGAGCCTATCTTCAGCAATTTATCCGATGTGCAAAAATTTGAGCTAAACAAGGTGTTCAAAGGCGCGCTTAATACGGTTTTGAAAGGCGCGCTAAAGAGCATCCCAAAAGATACCGCTCAGTATATGAAGGACAAATCCGGCTTTTTAACGGATTTAATCCCCGAGCTATGCTTCCTAGTGGCCGGGCATGAGATGCTAATGGATTTCCGCGCGCAAGATGCGTCTATTTGCAAGCCTACAATCAGCGATAACAACTGTACTTCCATAGAAAACCTAATACATCCCACTTTGCTGCATAAGATAAAGAAAGAGGATTTGCGGCGCAATACCATCCGCTTTGATGATGATGGCATGATTTATGTGCTAACCGGCGCAAACAGCGGTGGTAAATCTGTTTTTTTACAGGCGGTTGGTGTGGCGCAAGTTTTGTTCCAGCTGGGGCTGCATGTGCCGGCCAGCGCGGCTTCCATGCTACCTGTGGACAATATCTACCTGCATATGCCCACAGAAGTAACCATCCAAAACGCCGCCGGCAGGCTAGAGAACGAATGTATAGCCCTAAACGAGATGTTAAAGACAATCACAAACAGCAGCCTAGTGCTAATGGACGAGGTTTTTTCATCCACCAGCGCGTATGACGGCTCTATTTTGGCGGAGGAATTGCTAAAACATTTGGCTAAGGTAAGCTGCCGTGGGATTTTTTCCACCCATATTCACGACTTGCCGGTGCAGCGCATAAACAAGAACGAAAAAACCGTGGCCATGCTAGATACTCTGGTTGCGCTGTCATCTGAAGGCAGGCGGCTTTACAGGATTTCTAGGCAAAAGCCAGAAGGGCATAGCCATGCCTTTGATATAGCCAGAAAATACGGGTTGCTGCTCAATTTTGAGGATATGTCATGACCCAGCGGCTAGCGTTTTTTATTCTGCTTCTTGGGGTGCTGGGTGGCTATTATCTGGTTTTGGGGTATTTGAAGCAGGGTGCAAAATTTTTTACATTCTTTAACGATTTCACTGGAGATGGCAACGAATTTAGCATACGAGACAGGGGTGCTGTACTGGTTTTTGCCCTTAAAACATGGGGCGTATTTGCCTTGCTTTCTTTTATGTCCTTTCACGTGCTGCTACTGCCGTCGTTCTTTTTTTGGATTTTTATGATTTATATGCAAAAAAGGATAGTGCAGGTGTGGGTGTATCACGATTACTCCCGCAAAATTTACTATTTCCTTTGCGCGCTGGTTGTGGTGCTGTCGTTTATTGTAAGCCCGATTATTAGGGGGCAGATTTCCCAGGTGATTTTCCTATAAAGCTTCGCGGGCTTTGGCGGCGGCAAAGCGAGGCGCATACATATTTTTTGAGGTGGTTGACTTGTACTTAGTTTGTGGCGAAAAGCGGATTGATTTTGCTGCGGGAGAGAGGTTGATTGAAGTTTTATGGCGTGGTGGGGTGGCATTGAATGCCCCATGCGGCGGCAAGGGGATTTGTGGTAAATGTTTTATCGAGACAGCAGGGAAGGTTTGTTTAGCTTGCCTGGCTTTGGGAGAGGATTTTGACGGAGCGGAGGTTTTTGTAAGGGATTCTGGCGCGATGGATGTGTTGGAAGCTTATAAGAGCCTGCACCCAGCAGAATGCGATAGGGGCTTGCCAGATGGCGCATTGGGTATTGCCGTGGATATTGGCACGACCACTATTGCGCTTCAGCTGTTGGATATGTACAGCGGCCGGCCTGTGGCGGCGTTTTCTATGGAAAATAGCCAGCGCAGATTTGGGGCAGATGTGATTTCGCGGACTGAATTTGCCAACAAAGGCGGCCTTGAGCAGCTTAGGGATTGTATTATTGGAGATATTTGCCACGGGGTGGCGGCTTTGGGCGGCTTGGATGCGAAGCTGATTGTCATTGCCGGGAACACTACCATGCTGCATATTTTACAGGGGTTGCCTTGCAATACTTTGGGTGTGCATCCGTTTGCGGCGGTTTCCCTGGGTTTGGTTAGGTTGAGGTTTCCTGAACTCGCGGGCGATTGCGTGATTTTACCGGGTTTTTCTACATTTGTTGGGGCAGATATAGCCGCCGGAATCCTCTCTTGCTGCAGCGAAAACAGCCTGCTAATTGACCTAGGCACAAACGGCGAGATGGCCCTAATGGCAGGGAACAAAATTTTTGTAACCGCCACTGCCGCAGGCCCGGCTTTTGAGGGCGGGAATATCTCTGCCGGGGTGGCCAGCGTGGCCGGGGCGATTGCAAAAGTAAAATACAACCCCGCCGGCCAGGTTTTTGAATACGAAACCATAGGCGGCGTACCGCCCGTAGGCATATGTGGCACAGGGATGGTAGACGCTACCGCCGAACTAATAAAACACGGCCTAGTGGCCGAGAATGGTAAATTAAATCACGGCAATAATATACAAATAGGCGGCAAAAACCTAACGCAAAAAGACATCCGCGAAATGCAGCTTGCAAAATCTGCAATCCGCAGCGGGATAGAGATTCTGCTGCACACAGCCGGGATGGCCCACAACGATATCGCCAATGTGTACCTGGCGGGCGGGTTTGGGCATAAGATAAACATAGAGAACGCCTGTGTTTTAGGGATTATCCCTAAAGAATTGCACAACAAAACCACGGCTATTGGCAATGCATCCCTAAGGGGCGCGGCGCAGGTTTTGCTTAGCCAGGCCAAAGAGGCGAATATCGTGGTGCTGGCGCAATCTGCTACAGAAGTAAATTTAGCCAGCCACCCTATGTTTAACGATTTATTTATGGATAATTTGATGCTGGGGATGTGAAGGTGAAAATCAAATTCAGTTGGTCGCAAAATGCGACCAACTGAATTTTTCGGCAAGGCTGAATACAACACCGGTTAGGATGGTTGTTGAGTTTTGGGGCCAGCCGGTATAGTGTAATAATTCGAAACCGGCCTCGCCTGTTACGGCGAAACCACCTTTCATTTATTTCACTAGAGTTCTTCTGAAATTGCTAAAAACGCAATTTCAGAAGAAGCAAAAGATTGAAAATGTAACTTTTCCGAAATTAAAAAGCATAATTTCGGAAGAAGTCTACTCTGGCATTTGTTATTTATGTTTATCCTCTGCCGCTGCGTTTTTAGTAACAACAATGCGGCCAAACAACATGCATATTTCAATTAGCACCACCAATAACAAACATCGGTCTTCTCCACAAAACACCAATAATATGATATAATAACCTAGCAAGGGGGTATTTATATGCTTTGTGAAAAATGCAACAAGAACCAAGCAACCGTGCATTTGCAGCAATTTGTTAATGGTAAAAAAACTGAAGTTAGGCTCTGCCAGCAATGCTCATTTTCGGCAGAGATGCCATTTGCCCTGGAGAATATTTTCCTTGGGCTTATTGACCAAGCCAAAAATCAAATCCATATGCCCGGGGCAAAAATTCCGGATTGCAAGAATTGCGGCATGAAATTTGAAGAGTTCCGTACAGGTGGCAAGCTAGGCTGCAACGCCTGCTACGATATTTTCCCAAGGCCGGTAGAAGCGCTTATTAAAAACGTCCAGGCCAACACCAGGCATGTGGGTAAAATCCCAAAACGCGCCGGCGTGACCCTAATACAAAAGCGCCAAGCAGACGAGCTACGCAGCCGCATGAACAAAGCCGTAGCAGACGAAAACTTCGAAGAGGCCGCGCGCCTACGCGACCAAATTCGCCAGCTAGAGGGGGCAAACCAATGAGCAGCCCATGGTATCAATCCGCCACCACAGACGAAAGCCAAATCCTATCATCTAGGGTGCGCCTTGCCCGCAATATAAAAAAATACAACTTCCCAAAGAAACTTAGCCCGCAAGATGCCGCCGCAATGGTAACAGAGGCCCAACAAGCCGCTATCCGCGCTGGCAGCCACAGGCTTTTCCACCAGCTAGACATAAACGGCCTTAGCGAAACAGAGCAAAAAGTTTTCTTAGAAAAACATATAACCAGCCCGGAATTTCTTCGTGGCCAGCATCCAAAAGGCCTTCTAATAAGCGACGACCAAAACATTAGCGTAATGCTAAACGAAGAAGACCATATACGCATCCAATCCGTGCAAGCCGGCGAAAAACTATCCGAAGCCCTAGAACTAGCCAACCAAGTAGACGACCTAATAGAAGAAAGCTTAGAATTTGCCTACCACAACGAATACGGCTACCTTACCGCCTGCCCAACCAACGTAGGCACAGGCCTGCGGGCATCCTTTATGATTCACCTACCCTGCCTAGACACCACCGGCCAGCTTAAAAATCTCATCCCCCACATCACAAAATTTGGCATCACCATCCGCGGCATCTACGGCGAAGGTACCCAGCCTATGGGCAGCATCTACCAAATCTCCAACCAACGCACCCTAGGCAAATCCGAAGAAGACATAATACAAGACCTACAAAACGTGACAAAAAACGTAATAGAACATGAGAACCAAGCCAGGGATAATTTTCTAAAATCCAGGCTAAACTACCTAGAGGACAGAGTCCACCGCGCCTATGGCATCCTATCCCACAGCCGCATGATAACCGCCGAAGAAGCCATGCATCTACTATCCGATATCCGCCTAGGCTACCTAGCCAACATCCTGCAAAAACCACGCCCCAAAATGCAAATATACCAAATAATGATAGAAATCCAACCCGGCCACCTACAAAGGCTAGCCGGCCGCGAAATGCAAAACGAAGAACGCGACGCGCAGCGGGCAGAGAAGTTACGGGAGATATTTAGTTAGGACCGTGGGCTTCGCCCACACCCACCCGCTTTTTTTGAAAAAAGCGGGGCAAAAAACTTTGATTTTTAGGAGTTTATGGAGAACAACGTCGTTAAAGTTGAAACATGTGATCGTTAAAGTTTTTTGCTTCTTTTTTTCAAAAAAAGAAGTAAGTGTGAGCAAAGCCCACGGCCTTAAACAAAAATCCACATTCAGAAAAGGAGATACATAAACATGAATGGACCTTTTACAGAAAAAGCTAGACAGGCAATACAAAATTCGCAGAATGTAGCCATGCAGATGGGGCATTCTCATGTTGGTACAGAACATTTATTGTTGGGGTTGGCACAGGTTAGTGATGGTGTCGCGGCCAAGGCCCTGGAGGTTCAGGGTGTGAAACTTGAGGATATTAAAGCTCAGGTGGATAACATTGTTGCCCAAGGCGCGCCAAATGCGCTTATGGGTAATATTCCCATGGATTTTACGCCGCGCACAAAACGGATTTTTGAGGTTAGCAAGCAAGAATCACTGCGCATGAAAACTAATTACATTGGCACAGAGCATCTGCTTATTGCCATGATAAAGGAAACAGATTCACTGGCCACTAATATTTTAAATTCCCTTGGTGTTAATGTTCAAAAGCTTTTTGACGATTTAATGGGAATGCTTGGCGAAAGTGGGAACCACCAGCACCCGCCGCTAGGCCACCCAATGAACCAAAAAGCCGCGCGAGGCAATAAGTCTGAAACCCCTACCCTAGACAAATTCAGTCGCGATTTTACGCAAATGGCTAAAGACAGTAGCTTTGACCCCATTGTGGGGCGCAACAAAGAAACTGACCGGGTTATACAAATTTTAAGCCGCCGCACCAAAAACAACCCTTGCTTGGTGGGCGACCCAGGCGTGGGCAAAACCGCCATCGCAGAAGGCCTAGCACAGCGCATCGTATCTGGCGATGTTCCCGCGCCCATTAAGGGTAAACGTGTGGTAGCGCTAGATTTATCCGGCATGGTAGCTGGCACAAAATACCGCGGCGAGTTCGAAGAACGCATCAAAAAAGTGGTGCAAGAGCTTTCTGCCAACAGCAATGTGATCCTGTTCATAGACGAGCTACACACCCTAATTGGCGCAGGTGGTGCAGAAGGCGCGTTAGATGCGGCAAATATACTAAAGCCATCCCTAGCCCGCGGCGAGTTGCAAGTGATAGGCGCCACCACAATGGACGAGTACCGCAAGCATATAGAAAAAGACGCGGCTTTAGAGCGCCGTTTCCAGCCCGTAATGGTGGATGAACCCTCTGAGGAAGAAGCAATCGAAATCCTAAAAGGCATCCGAGACAAATACGAAGCCCACCATAATGTAGAAATCACGGACGACGCAGTGCTGGCCGCAGTGCAGCTAAGCATCCGCTACCTGCCAGACCGTTTCCTGCCAGATAAAGCCATAGACCTGCTAGACGAAACCGCCTCCCGTGTGCGGCTGCGCTCCTTCACCATGCCGCCAAACATCAAAACCCTAGAAGAACAAATCGCCGAGCTGGACAAAGAAAAAGAAGCCGCCATCAAAATAGAAGAATTCGAGAAGGCAGCCCTACTAAACCGCCGCCAGAAAGAGCTTTCTGCCAAACTGGTAGACGAGGAAGCTGCTTGGAAAGATGCCCATTCAAAATCCCATCATGTGGTCACTGGCGACGAAATAGCCGCCGTACTATCCGGCACAACAGGCGTGCCGGTGCAGCGCCTACAAAAGGAAGAAAGCCAGCGACTTATGGAAATGGAAGCCACCATACACAAGCGCGTAGTAGGCCAAGACGCCGCCGTCACTACCATTTCAAAGGCAATCCGCCGCGGCCGCGTTGGGCTAAAAAATCCCAACCGCCCCATCGGCTCGTTCCTTTTCCTAGGCCCCACGGGCGTGGGCAAAACTCACCTATGCCGCGCTGTGGCCGAAGTCCTGTTCGGCGACGAAAACGCCATCATTCGCATAGATATGTCTGAATACATGGAAAAGCACAACGTATCTCGCTTGGTAGGCTCGCCGCCTGGCTATATTGGCCACGACGAAGGCGGTCAGCTTAGCGAAAAGGTGCGCCGCAGGCCGTACTCTGTAATCCTTTTCGATGAAGTGGAAAAAGCCCACCCAGATGTGTTCAATATGCTGTTACAAGTGCTAGACGACGGCCATATCACAGATAGCCAGGGCCGCAAAATCAACTTCAAAAACACCGTAATAATAATGACCAGCAACGCAGGCGCACGCAGCATAATTAGCCCCAAAAAACTGGGCTTCGTAGGCGACAGCAACAAGGAACGCAACTATGAAGACATGAAAAAACTGGTAATGGACGAGGTAAAAAACATCTTCCGACCAGAATTCCTTAACAGAATAGACGATATAATCGTATTCCACCCACTGGACAACGACGACATAAAGAAAATAACCGCAATAATGCTAGAAGAAACCGCCGCTCGCATCCGCCAAAACATGGACATACACCTAACCTACACAGACGCCATAGTAGAACAAATAGCCCAAGAAGGCTACGACCAAATGTATGGTGCACGCCCCCTACGCCGCGCCATACAAAGCAAAATAGAAGACGAACTAGCCGAAGCAATACTACAAGGCCGCTACCGGGATGGGGATAAGATAAATTGCGACTATACAAAAGATGGGGTTGTCTTTAATTAAGACCGTGTGCTTCGCTGCGGGATGTAAAGGCGGGCAAGACGCGGAGCGTCAAACCAGCCACGCCGCCAACTTTTGATAGGGTTCGCTTCGCGAACCCGGCACGACCTGACGCCCGATTTCTTCCGGGTCACATTTGAAAAAAACATGTCAAAATTTTGATTTTTTTATTTTTGCAAACACAGCGCGCGCCAGCAGCATGGCCAGGAAGCAAAGCAGGGTTTTGGCTGACGTAGTGACAGGGCATAATCTGGCGGTGAAAAGCATCGAGCCGCCTGGCTAACAAACGCAACTTGTGAGAGGGCTTGGGGCAACGCCCCATTAGAATTGAGGAAAATTATGAAAACATACTACATTACCACGCCAATATACTACCTAAACGGTGACCCGCATATCGGGCATACTTACACCACCGTTGCTGCGGATGTTATGGCGCGGTATAAAAAAGCCCGTGGGTACGATGTTAAATTTCTCACTGGCTCGGATGAGCATGGTAAGAAGGTAGAACAGGCTGCCAAGGAGGCCGGCCTTGCACCGCAAGATTTCGTTGATAATTTGATGGAAGTTTTCAAGGGGATTTGGCAGCTGATGGATTGCGATTATGACTTATACCAGCGCACAACCAACCCTGCACATATGGAGGCCGTGAAGCGGATTTTCAAAAAACTTTACGACCAAGGGGATATTTATAAGGGCAGCTACGAGGGGCTTTATTGCGTGCCTTGTGAAACTTTTGTAACCCAGACGCAGCTTGTGGAGGGCAATTGCCCAGATTGCGGGCGGCCAGTAGAGACGATTAGCGAGGAGTGCTATTACTTCCGCATGTCTAAGTATCAGGACAGGCTCATGAAGCATTTTGAGGATAACCCAGAGTTTTTGCTGCCCGTTGCCCGCCGCAATGAAATGCTTAACAATTTTATAAAGCCAGGTTTGGAAGATTTATGCGTTTCCCGGACGACATTTACATGGGGCGTACCTGTGGATTTTGACCCGGGGCATGTGATTTATGTATGGATAGACGCGCTGCCAAACTACGTGACCGCCTTGGGTTTCATGTCCGACGACAACAGCCAGTACAAAAAATACTGGCCAGCAGATTTGCATTTAATGTCCAAGGAAATAGTGCGCTTTCATACCGTGATATGGCCATGTATCCTTATTGCCTTGGGTGAGCCGCTGCCTAAACAGGTTTTCTCCCATGGCTGGCTGCAATATGAGGGCAAAAAAATTGGTAAATCCCTTGGCAATGCTGTTTGCCCTAAGTCGTTGGTTGCAGAGTATGGGGTGGATGCTATTCGCTATTTCTTGATGCGCGAGTTCACCTTTGGGCCAGATGGCAACTTTACTGCTAATGCTTTGTTCACCCGCTACAATGCCGATTTAGCCAACGACCTTGGCAATCTTCTCTCCCGCACTGTGGGTATGGTGGATAAATATTTTGGCGGCACGCTACCAGATTTACCACAGACACCGTCACAATTCGACCTGGATTTGATTGAAACCGCCTGCGCTATGATGGGAAAAGCCGAAGAAAAAATGGATAAACTGGCCTTTTCCGAAGCGCTGAACGAAATATGGAATGTGGTGCGCCGCGCCAACAAATATATAGACGAAACCGCCCCATGGGTACTGGCAAAAGACGAGACCAAACAGGCCGAGCTTGCCACAGTGCTGTACAACCTGACGGAAACCCTACGCATAGTGGCCATCGCCATAGCGCCAGTGATGCCAAACACCCCGGCGAAAATCTTCGAACAGCTTAGTATAACAGACCCCGGCCATATGCAATGGGATAGCGCAAAATCATTTGGCCTAGTAGCTCGCCCTCTAACCGTGGCAAAGGGCCCGGCGGCTTTTCCACGCAAGGAAAATACTTAACCTCGTGAATTGTGCCACATCGCAAGAAACACGCAGTTGTTGCGTGTTTCTTGCGATGTGGCGTATGCGAATAGATTGTTATCAATGATTTTCAATGAGAGGCCGAGAAAAAGCAATGATAATAGACACCCACGCCCATTACGACCATAAACGCTACGATAAAGACCGCCATGAAACTTTGCAAGCCCAAGTGAATGGCGGCATCACAAAAATAATAAATATCGGCTGCGATTTGGCCAGCTCTCAGGCTTCCGTAAAACTTGCGGAGGCCTACTCTTATATCTACGCCACCGTTGGCACTCACCCGCATGCAGCAAAGGAAATCACCGAAGAATCCATGGCGGAGATGATCCGCCTATGCCAAAGCGAAAAAGTGGTGGCCTATGGCGAAATAGGGCTGGATTATCATTATGATTTTTCGCCAAGGGATGTGCAGCTAAAGTGGTTCAAGCGGCAGCTGGTAGCGGCGGCGCAGCTTGGGTTGCCTGTGGTTATACATTCACGGGATGCGGCATGGGAAGTTTTTGGCACCATAAAAGAAAGCCCCGTGCGCCGCGGGGTTATCCATAGTTTTTCTGGGGATGCGCAGCTTGCCTTGGCTTATGTGGAGCTTGGTTTCCATATTGGCATAGGCGGCGTGGTTACATTCGACAACGCAGATGAATTACGCGCGGCGGTTGCGGCCACGCCAATGCAACGGATTCTGCTAGAGACAGATTGCCCGTATTTAACCCCTGTGCCACATAGGGGTAAGCGGAATGAATCCCGATATCTTTCCCATGTAGCGGCGGCTATCGGGAAGATTAAGAGCGTGGAGAATGTGGCGGATGTTACTGCTGCTAATGCGGTGGAGTTGTTTGGGTTGGAGTAGATGGATGGGTTTTAATTGAAACGGCTTCCATGTTTTAGCAAATGCGTTATGATATTTTTTCCGAAACATACATTTTTTCCGAAAATGGTACCGTATGGTACCATAATTTAGGCAAAACGAGGTGTTTTTCAAGCCAACAGACCAAAGAAGCCCCGAAAATTCGGGGTTTTTATTATACTCAAACCTAAATTTCTAACGGTTTATCAAACTTCTTCAAAATTAGCGGCTAGAAGGAAACTTATTATAGCCGCTCCACCTAAAAACCCTCACATAGAGCTTGTAAATTTCCCACAAGCCTTCGTCGCTAAAAACCTTGCGCACCGCTAGTGCGCGGCGGTTTTCAGCTCCTCGCCTTGCGAAAAAT
>WQVK01000020.1 GCA_009784025.1 Defluviitaleaceae bacterium | reverse complement strand
GAATTGTTTGATTCACTGCGTGAACGTGATGATTATAAGGAACTTGCCGTCCGCTGAAAAAATGTCTTTATAGCGCAATTCGGTTAAGCGTTCCGATGGATAGAGCTTCATGCGTTTGTCGTGGCCTTGCGGTCTTACACACTTGACCATTTCCCATAAATATGATAAATTTTTCAAGGTAAAATCCGAGGAGTATGTCTTGTGATGTACCTCTATTACGAAATAAAAATTGTTTGGCTAATGCAAAGCGGCAAAGCCGCTTTAGCCTATCCCATCTAGGGGGAGTAGCTTTGGATAATATAGTTGTTCAAAAATACGGCGGCACTTCTGTTGCCAATGCCGAGAGGATTATGAATGTAGCACGGCGCATTATTGCGGCCCATGAGGCTGGCAATAGGGTTGTTGTTGTGCTTTCGGCACAGGGGCATACTACAGACCGGCTTACAGAGAAAGCTTACGAGCTTAACCCAGAGGCCAGCCGCCGTGAGCTTGATATGCTGCTTGTTACCGGAGAGCAGCAATCTGTGGCGCTTATGGCCATGGCTATACAAAAGCTTGGCTTCCAGGCGGTTTCGCTTAACGCGCCACAAGTTGGCATAAAAGCCAGCGACAATTACGGCAACGCTCTTATAGAGGAAATTGCCACAGAGCGCATGGTGACAGAGCTTGACGCGGGTAAGATTGTGCTTGTGGCGGGCTTCCAAGGGGTCAATTGTTATAACGACCTTACCACCCTTGGGCGCGGCGCGTCAGATACCACTGCGGTTGCTATTGCGGCGGTGCTTGGGGCCCAAGTATGCGAAATTTATTCAGACCAAGAAGGCATTTTTACATCTGACCCGCGCATAGTACCCAAGGCACGCAAAATCGACGAGCTTGGTTATGACGACATGCTAGAACTGGCCTTTAGTGGCGTGCAAATGCTGCATGGCCGGGCAGTAGAAATGGCAAAGAGATACAATGTAAATGTGGTGGTGCGCTCTAGCATGACACAAGCGCCCGGCACATGGATTAAGGAGGATTCAAAGGTGGAGCGATTATCAGTAACCGGGCTAGCCATAGACCGTGGCGTGGCAAGAATAACCGTAGTTGGCTTTAAAGACGAACCTGGCGTGGCATACAAGGTTTTCTCGCTGCTGGCTAAGGAGCAAATCCCAGTGGATATTATTTTGCAATCTGTGGGGGTTGGCTTTAACCGGGATATTTGTTTTACAGTGCATAAGCCAGACCTTGCGGCGGCCACCAGTATTTTGGCAGCCCATAAGGAAGAAATAGGTTACGAATCCCTTACCACAGACGAAAACCTGGCAAAACTAGCTGTGGTGGGCGCAGGCATGGCAACCAACTTTGGCATAGCCTCTGCAGTATTTGAAGCCTTGTATGAAAACGGCATAAATATTGAGATGATAAACACATCTGAAATAAAACTAACCGTGCTGGTGGACGAAAACAAAGTGGCAAAGGCCGCCAACGCAATACATGATAAATTTGACCACCTGCATGTTTTCGATACGGAAGAAGGTGTAGCCCAATGAAGCCATTTACCTGTGCGATAGTAGGTGCAAGCGGCATGGTGGGCAGCATGTTTGCTAAAGTGCTGCAAGAACGCAAGTTGCCAGTGGAGAATTTATATCTGTTTGCCTCTGCGCGTTCTGCCGGGCAAACCATGACCTTTAACGGCAAGCAATATGTAATAGAAGAGCTAACAGAAACCGCATTTGAAGGCCGAGGCATAGATGTGGCACTCTTTGGCGTAGGCGGCGATGTGGCCAAAAAATTTGCGCCCCTGGCAGCTAAGGCCGGTGCAATTGTGGTGGATAATTCCTCTGCCTTCCGCATGGACGATGCAGTGCCCCTGGTAGTGCCAGAAGTAAACAGTGGCGACCTAGCCATGCACAAAGGCATAATAGCAAACCCAAACTGCTGCGCGGCCCCCACAGTAGTAGCCCTAAAGCCCCTGCTGGAAAAATACGGCCTGCAGCGGGTTGTAATCTCCACATACCAATCGGTATCAGGTGCCGGGGTTGGCGGCATGAGCGACCTTGAAGAAACCGCAAAAGGCGGCCAGCCAAAGCAATTTCCTCACCCCATATCCGGCAACCTAATCCCCCATATAGACAAATTCCACGAAGACGGCTACACCGGCGAAGAAAAAAAGCTAATGGCAGAAGTACGCAAAATGCTACACGCCCCAGAGCTAAAACTAACAGCCACCACAGTGCGCGTGCCAGTAAAATTTGGCCACAGCCTATCCATAAACGTAAGCTTGAAGTCCCCATTTGAACTAGCAGACATAAAAAAACTAATGGAAAACGCCCCAGGTGTAGTGCTACAAGACGACGGCAACAACAACCTTTACCCCATGCCCCTAACAGCCGCCGGTACAGACCTAGTGTACGTAGGCCGCCTGCGCAAAGACGACAGCTGCGAAAACAGCCTTAACATGTGGGTGGTAGCAGACAACACCCGCAAAGGCGCGGCTACAAATGCAGTGCAAACAGCAGAGGCCGCGTTGAGGTTGAAACAATAACAAGACCGTCAGAGACTTCGCCTCTGACATCTCCACTTCTTTTTTGAAAAAAGAAGTAAAAAATTTCAAAATTTGGATTTGACTTTTAAAAAAAGCCCGATATTTTGGGCTTTTTTATTTTTTATGGTTAGTGGGAAGGCGTAATTATGGTGCCAAACGGTACCATCTTTTTGTTTGTTCAAATATATGTATAGCCGCTTCACCCAAAAACATTCGCATAGTGCTTGTAAATTTCAGTAAGCCTTCGTCGACAAAACTTTGCGCGCCGCCAGTGCGAGGCGGCTTTCAGCTCCTCATCTTTCGAAAAATTTACAAGTTCTATGTGATGGTTTTTAGGTGGAGCGACTTTTCACTTAGCGCTTACCATAGCCTCAATCACCCTGGCCGCGCCTTCTATCCCGGCGTAGGATGTGTTTATCACAAGGTCGTAGTTTTTGGCGGCGCCCCATTGTTGGCTGGTGTGTAGCTTGTAGTGGTTGGCGCGGTGTTTGTCTATTTTGCGTACGTTTTCTGCGGCGTTTTTCTCGGGCATGTTGTAGGTTTGGACGGTGCGCTGCACACGGTCTTGAAAGTTACCGCGTATGAATACGGACAAGAGGTTTGGGTGGTTGCGTAGGATATGGCTGGCGCAGCGGCCAATGATAACGCAGCCGCCTTGGCTGGCTAGGTCTTGTATTACGGCGGATTGGATGTGGAAGAGGCGGTCTTCGTCTAGTATTTTGGTTTTGTCTGTGGCTACTATAAATGAGTTGTAGCGGGATGGGATGCGTGTGCTGGGTACAGTTAAGGAGAATCGTTTAAGGCTTAGCAGGAATTTGCTGGGTATGCTTTCGCTTTTTTTCTCTACCAGGCTTGCGGGCATCCCGCTTTGTTCTGCTGCCAGGTGCATTATTTCTTTGTCGTACACTGGTAGCTGTAGATGCTCGGCTATCATGCGGCCTACGTCGCGGCCGCCGCTGCCGTATTCGCGGCTGATGGTGATTACGCAATTTTTCATTTTTCTCCGCCTCTCTGTATGTTGCATATGGCCTGCTCGAAGGATTTTTCATATTTTTCCATGCCGTTTACTAGGTTTATTATATCATCGTCTGCGAAGCATTCCCAGGCCTTGTCTTCTGCCGCATCTATTGCGTTTATTATTTTGGCGGCGTAATTTTGGCCTTTTGGGGTTAGTAGGATATGTTTTATGCGGCGGTCTTTTGCTTCCTTTAGTTCTACATAACCCTGCTGCCAGAAGGTTTTAATTACGATATTTACCAACTGCTTTGGCAGGTTTAGTTTATCGCAGATTTCCTTTTGGGTGTAGGGTTTTTGGGAAATATGGGCATAGTAAATAAAATCCAGCACCATCATGCTGGTGAAGTTTAGGCCGCAAGCCCTGGCATACTGGTTAAATAGGATATCCAACCTATGCCAGGTTTCTTTAAACTTGTTGCGAGCCTCTTCAAGCTGGGCTTGTTCCATTGCTTTCTCCTTTCAGAAAGCGCGGTTGTACCGTTAGCGCTTTCTATGCGTAATTATATTTCTTTCGCATTTTTACAAAGAAGAACACAGTAGCAAAAATCGCCAGGATTTCTGCCGCGGGGAATGCCATCCAAGCCCCCGTAAGGCCGAACAGCGCAGGTAATGTCATGAAGGCAATAACCACAAACACAAGGGTGCGAAGCAACGCGATTATAGATGATACAACGCCATTATTGAGGGCTGTAAAGAACATAGAGCCAAAGGAGTTAAAGCCCACAAATATGAAGCTGGCAATGGTAAACCTAAAGGCCACGGCTGCCATATCATACATGTTAGAGCCTACGGGGATATCGAAAATACCAATCAGTAAATTGGTGGAAGGCAGGGCAAGCAAAACTGACGCTATAGATAACAGGGCGATAAGCCACATGCTATTTTTGTACGCCTTCTTTAGATTTGAGGTGTCGCCCTTGCCATAATTATAGCTTATCATAGGTGCTACGCCAGAGGCATAACCAATAAACAAGGCCGTAAATACGCCCATTCCGGTAAACATAACCGCAGCGGCCGCCTGGGATTCTGCCCCGCCAAGGTCTAGCAGCACATTGTTCATTATTGCGGCGGTTATACTGGTTGCCAGCATTGCTAGCATTTCAGACGCGCCGTTTATACTGGTTCTTCCCAGCGCCCTAATGTCAAACCTTGGCATAACAAAGTATAGGCTGCCGCCTCTGGCAAATGTGAAATACACAATCCCCACGATAGCAGGCAAAGAAAACCCGATACTAGTGGCCAATGCCGCCCCAAAAATGCCCATATCCAAAACCCGGATAAATACATAATTTAAAACCGCGCTGGAAACACCACCCACAAGGGCAGTAACCGCGCTATAATGCGCCTTGCCCACAGTGATAAGAAATTGCTGAAACATCATGCTAAGCACGAAAACCGGCAAAAACCACAATAATGGCCGCAGATAATCTAAACCCATAGGCCGGATAAAATCATCCACCCCAAGTATATCCATAATAAGATCAGGGAACGTTAGCCCCACCAAAGAAATAACCGCAGACACAACTAGCCCCACCACTGTGATAAGGCTAAAGTTCTGTCTGGATTCTACTTCGCGGCCTTCGCCTAGCTTTTTAGCAATAAGGGCATTGCCACCCACCCCAAGCATAAGCCCAATAGCCAAAGAAAAGCCCAAAAACGGAAAAACCACGCTAGTGGCCGCAAGGGCGATGGGGTCTATCAAGCGCGACACAAAAATCCCATCCACTACGCCAAATGTGCTCATTATAATGGTGGACAATATAGTCGGCAGCGCGAATTTCATAAGGTTTTTCCATGTTGGGGTTAGGGCGATGTTGTCTATTCTTTCTGGCTGCATTGCTGTTGTTTCAATTTGTGTTTCTGGTTCCATTCAATAGCTCCTTGTCTAATTTTGTTACGGTAATTGTTTTGGACTATTGTAGAGTAGGGCTTTGAAAATGTCAAGTAGTTGTGAGTGGGTTTCGTTTGCGCACCCATGGGGTTGCCTGGAGGAGGCCTTTTTACCCTGCACTAAGGTCGCTAATCACTGCGGGGAAAGCGCCCGCAGCGATGATCGACAATCGTTTCGGGTTAAAAAGACCTCCTCCAGGTAACCCCTCGACGGCGAGCCATAACCAAAAAATGGTACCATACGGTACCATAATCATAGGAAAATGGTACCATACGGTACCACTTTTCTGTCAAAAACACGCCTTTTTGTACTATTTTCATCTATGTGAAAAACAAAAAAGCCCGAAAAATCGGGCTTTTTTTAAACTCAAACATAAAATATTAAATGTTAAAGGTTTTTGCAGGTATCGGAGGCGAAGCCTCGGATGGTTTTATTACCTCATTTCAGCAAGGTTTTTAAGCAGCTGCCAGTCTTTATCAACTTGGCGTTGATATTCTTCTATTAGATGCTCGTTGCCTTTTTCGAACATGTGGCTGAAACGGCCTTGAAGTTTTAGGTACTCTTCTACTGGCAGTTTGTTTTTTGGCTCGTAGTTTAGCGTTAGTTTGCCTTCTATTATTTCATATAGAGGCCAGATGCATGTTTCTACGGCTAGTTTTGCCATAGGCATAAGCTTAGATGTTTCGTATCTCCAGCCGCGTGGGCATGGTGCTAGAATGTTTAGGAATGCGGCGCCTTTGGTGTAAAGGGCTTTTTCGCATTTTTCGCTCATGTCTTTAAAGTTGCCTAGTGGTAGAGTTTGCGCTACATATGGGATATTGTGTCCCATTATGATAAGTGTTAGGTCTTTTTTGTGTTGCACTTTGCCTGGGATTTCTGTACCTGCTGGTGTGGTAGAAGTTGCTGCGTATACAGGTGTAGAGCTAGAGCGTTGGATACCTGTGTTCATGTATGCGCCGTTATCGTAGCATACGTAAACCATGTCGTGGCCGCGCTCCATTGCGCCAGAAAGTGCTTGTAGGCCGATGTCGTAAGTGCCGCCGTCGCCTGCGATAGCAATAAATTTAGTTTCTGGCACGATATCGCCTTTGCGTTTTTTTGCTTCGTATGCAGCTTGTGCACCAGAGATTGTGGCCGCTACGTTTTCAAACGCGCTGTGGATGAATGAATCTTCCCAGGCGGTGTATGGGTATAGGAAACTGGAAACCTCAACACAGCTAGTGGCGGCAGAAACCACCGCATGGTCTTCTGGTTTTAATGCGCGCATTAGAGTTCTTACTACCGGGGTAGCGCCGCAGCCCGCGCAAAGTCTATGGCCGCCTGTAAAACGCTCGGGGCGTTTTGCCCATTCTTTTAAATTATACGCCATTATTAAACCTCCCTTACGCCTAGATAATTGTAGACTTCTTTAACCTTGCCTGTTTTCACTACTTCCAGAAGCTCGTTATAAACTACTTTAATGTCGTCTGTTTTTACGTCGCGGCCGCCTAGGCCATAGATATAGTTAATAACTTTAACGCCGTCTACGCGGCCAAACATGGCAGATGTCACATCTGTGAACACTGGGCCACCGGCTGCGTTTACGGAATCTGCCCTGTCCAGAACAGCAACTGCTTTACATTTAGCCAATGCTGCCACGATTTGTTCTACCGGGAATGGGCGGAACACGCGGATTTTCAGCAGGCCAGCTTTTACGCCTTTTGCACGCAGCTCGTCTACAACATCTTTGGCAGTGCCGGCCGTAGAGTTAAGGATTACAATGGCAACTTCTGCATCGGCCATTTGATATTCTTCAAATAGACCATATTTGCGGCCTGTAACCTTTTCAAACTCAGCAGCTACTTCTAGGATTGCTTTTATAGAGCCACGCATAGCTTCAGCTTGCTGGCGCTTAGATTCAAAATAGTGGAATGGCAGGGAAAGTGGCCCCATAGACATTGGTTTTTCTTTGTCCATTAGATGATATGGAGGCTTGTACTTGCCCACAAATTTTTGAACTTCTGCATCTTCCATAAGCTCTAGGTTTTCTACTTTATGGGAGGTGATAAAGCCGTCGAAACATGTCATGGCTGGCAGCATAACATCTGGATGTTCAGAAATTCTTACTGCTTGTATAAAGTTGTCATATGCTTCTTGGCAGTCTTCGCTGTAGATTTGTAGCCAGCCGCTGTCGCGTGCGCCCATGGAATCTGAATGGTCGCAGTGGATGTTAATTGGGCCAGATAGGGCGCGGTTGATAACTGCCATGTTTATTGGCAGCCTGTAGGCGCTGGCGATATATAGCATTTCCCACATTAGGGCTAGGCCTTGGGCGCTTGTGGCTGTCATAGAACGGCCGCCTGCTGCCTGGGCACCAATACATGCGCTCATGGCAGAATGCTCGGATTCTACAGGTACAAACTCTGTTTCTACTTCGCCGTTGGCCGCATAGGTTGAGAAAAATTGCGGAACTTCAGTGGACGGCGTAATGGGATATGCTGCAACCACATCTGGGTTGATTTGCTTAAAAGCAACGGAAACTGCCTCGTTGCCGCTTAGTTTCGTTCTTATGCCCATTTAAACATCCTCCCTTTCGATAGCCTTGAAGTTACATGCTTCTTGGCAGCACATGCAGCCTTTGCAGAAATCATAGTCAAAGCCTGTTACTTGTGTGTTTTCGTCTAGCATAATGGCGGAATCCGGGCATACAGGGAAGCATAGCAAGCATTGCTTGCAGTTTTCTTTTATGAAAACTGGCTTGTTACTTCTCCAGTCACCGGTTTTGAAATTCTTAGCGTTGCCAGCTTCAAAAACATGGCTGCCATGAGTAATTTCTTTCCATGATACAAGTTTTACACCTTTACCTGCGTTCATAGACCTTTCACCTCCGAAATGGCGCGCTTAAACGCGTTCATGTTACCTTCGATTACCTGTGGTTTGCTTTCAAATTTGCGCTTTAGTGATGATTCCATATCTTTGATGAAAACATCGTCGGGCATTACGCCTGACACTTTTACAATTGCTGCCAACATTGGCGTGTTTGGGAAATATCTGCCTATGCAGCTTTCAGAAATTTCTCTTGCGTCCAATGTGCACACTTTGCCCTTGTACCCGCCAAGCTCTGCACGAACTTCGTCGGGGGTTTTGGATGTGTTTACCACAATCGCACCGGTTTCTTTTAGCCCTGCTGTGCAATCTACACATTCTAGCAGAGATTCGTCTAGTACCACAGCAAAATCAGGCTCATAAATATTGCTGTGAACCCTGATTTTAGTATCAGAGATTCTGTTGTACGCCGCTATAGGCGCGCCCATGCGCTCGGGGCCGTATTCTGGAAACCCTTGAACAAATTTCCCTGTTTCAAATACCGCGTCTGCCAGCAATTCGGATGCTGTTTTCGCGCCTTGTCCGCCTCTTGCGTGCCAACGGATTTCAACCACGTTTGCCATATCTTTCCTCCCAGATTTTATTTGTGGGTGTTTTTATATAAATACTCTCGCGACCCATATGAAAACACCCCATCAGAACGATTATACACTAGCTAGGACAAAATCTAAAGAGAACACATGTTCGTGTTTGCTTTAAGTTGTTTAAGAATTGTTATGGTTATAGTCGCAACACTTTTTTTGCAAAAATAAGCAAAACGTCAAAATTTTGATTTGTCCTAGATTGATGTTATATTTATATTGCCCGCTGGTTGGCGGAAATATTTGAAGAGGATGATTTATATGAAAAAATGTTTTATCTTTTTTGCGGTGACAGTATTGTTTGTTTTTGCCCATGCTGCGATATATGCAAGCGGAGGCATAAACGTGGTGATTGATGGGATTGATGTGGTTTTTGAAGACCAAGAGCCTGTTTTGGTTGACGGAAGAACCCTTGTGCCCGTGCGAGGTGTTTTTGAAGTGCTGGGCTTTTACGTGGAATGGGAGGCGGAAACCAGCACTGCCGTTTTAATCAGCGATAGTTATGTGGTTAAGATTTCAATTGGCCAGGCGGTTTTCTATACAAATGGGTTAGCTCATGTGTTGGATGTTCCAGCGCAAATTATTGGTGGTAGGACGATGGTGCCATTGCGATTTCCGCTAGAAAGCGTGGGTTATGATTTGGCCTGGGATAGCATGACACAAACCGTTATCATTACCTCAAGGCAAGCAGTTGTACCGATATTGCCAACGCCGGAGCACGACACCAGTAGCATAGTGGCCTACTACGAACCTTCCGAGATACCTACGGGAGAGATTTCCGAAACGCCAACCCCGTCGCCCACCCCACAACTTGATGGGATAAACATTGCAGTAAATGGACAAAGCATACCATGGGCTGCCGGGGCAGAGCCATTTTTAAGTGATGCAGAAATGATGATTCCGGTAGAAAGGGTAGTTGATGCCCTGGGTGGAACAGCTTTTGAGATGACTGTTGACGGCGAGCAACGGCTAACTATTTTGGTAGGAAATAATATGTTGCTAATACTGATGGGAACTAGCGAATATGCAACCTCTACCATTTTCGAAGCGGACGGAGGATATACATTTGGGGAAACTAGTTCTCATTTTTTTAGCGCTCCGCCTGTTGCAATAGCCGGGGACGTGTTTTTCCCATTTAGCAATTTTGCCGCAGCTTTAGAGCTTGAGTTTGCCAGGGATGGAGATTCTGTAGAAATTATC
Source organism: Defluviitaleaceae bacterium (assembly GCA_009784025.1). GTDB lineage: Bacteria > Bacillota > Clostridia > Lachnospirales > WQUN01 > WQVK01. Next base: position 35,166 of record WQVK01000020.1, on the reverse strand, counting down.
TTGTAACATAGTAGACTTCTTTCGAAAAAGTTTCACTTTCAATCTTTTGCTTCTTCTGAGGTAACCCGGAAGAAACCGGGCGGCACGAAGTGCCGAGTTCGCCAAGCGAACCTTATGAAATCACGTTTTTTGTGATTTCATAAGAACTCTAGGAAAATAAATGAGAAACGGTCTCACCTGTCACAGCACCTGAAACGCCGAGATAGGGTGTTCCAGGTATTGCGACAGGCGAGACCGTTTTCGAAATATAGCCAGTTAAACCGAAAGGATTCGAACCCTTCGTACTCGTACGAGAACAGATTTACAGTCTGCCGCCTTTAACCACTCGGCCATCTGCCCATATTTTCTATCATTCGAAATGCTTTTTTCAGCATCTTGAATGATGCTATATGTATCTTTTATTGTCAAGAATAATGTGCAATTTTTTCAACACATTTGGGAGTAAAAATTTAACAGCGGATTATTTTCTTGACAATATAGCAGTAATATTATATTATTGGGTTTGCGTAGAATAGCTAATCAGTTGCTCCGACGATGTGAAAATCGGACGCTTTGATGTCAGAAATATGATGGTAGCTACCTTCCTACGGGCCCTTAGCTCAGTCGGTTAGAGCACCCGGCTCATAACCGGGTTGTCCCGGGTTCAAGTCCCTGAGGGCCCATGTTAAAACCCCGTCTTTTATCACAAAAGACGGGGTTTTTGTTGTCATTTTGCTCGCGAGGCATATACAACATCCAAGCCGCCGCAAAAGTCGCAAAATACGACCAACTGAAATATTTTCCCCAAAAAGGTGTTGACAAGTAAACTTGGCGCGTGTTAATATTAGCATGACAATAAAACTTGTCAAAAATACAATAATACTTGGAGGTAATTTCATGAACAATTCACCAGAACTAAACAAAGAAGATATTCTGGCAAGAAGCAGGCAGTCAAAAAAGGACGAGGGTGTAGAACATGCAACCATAAAAGGTTTTAGGCTTGGCGAGCTTCTTGGGTCCATCGTGGCCATGGCTCTAATCGCCACAGCATTCTTTATAGGCCACTTTGAGACTGTTTTCGCCATAGGTGCGATCATATTCGCCCATGTTCTTGGGCAAAGCCTTACGGTTTACCTTTTTAAGCGCACCAAATATTTACTAGCATGGGTGATCCTTGGCATTGTGGGTACAATTTATTTTTCTTTTCTATTCCTGGCCGCCATGTTGGAATGGATAGCAGTCTTAGACATACTGTGGCGGTTTGGATGAGTGCAACTATTATAATTTGGAGGTATTTTTATGACAGAATACAATGGAAACCGTAAAGAAGAAATCCTAGCAAGAAGCAGGCAATCCAAAAAAGACGAGGGCGTAGAACATGCGACTATAAAAGGACTCAAGCTTGGCGAAATCACAGGCGGCGCCATGGCTATGGTTTTAGTTTTCCTGGCGTTCTTCCTGGGGCAGCCAGTGGCTTTTTTCGCCATTGGCGCAGTCATTTTCGCCCTTGCTTTCGGGCAAAGCCTCGCGGTTTATCGCTTCAAGCGCACCAAATATTTACTGGCTTGGGTAATCATTAGCATCATGGGCATGTTCCACTTTTTTATGCTATTCCTGGCCGCCACCCAAGAATGGACAGTAATCCTAGACAGGTTTTGGAGGTGGGGCGCTTAATGAAAGACGACATAACCCTAAAAAACCGCCTAAAAGTAGCCCGGGCAGAAAACGACCTCTCCCAAACCGCCCTGGCAGAAATGGTAGGTGTATCCCGCAACACCATAAGCTCTATAGAAACAGGCCAGTTCTGCCCCACCGCAAAACTAGCCCTAATCCTATGCATAGCCCTGGATAAAAAATTTGAGGAACTGTTTTATTTTTAAGGACAAAACCGTCAGAGGTTTCGCCCCCTGTGCTTTAGGATGGCACTTTCCCACGGCCTTTCTTTTTTCCAATAGAATTCTTCTGAAATTACAAAAAACGCAATTTCATAAGGTTCGCTTGGCGAACCCGGCACTTCGTGCCGCCCGGTTTCTTCCGGGTTACCTCAAAAGAAGCAAAAGATTGAAAATGTAACTTTTCCGAAATTAAAAAACGTAATTTCGGAAGAAGTCTAATAAAATCTGCTATACTTCCCCCAGAGAGGGATGAAAATATGTACACAATCCATAGCAGCAGCGGCGGCAACCCCGCCTATGAAGAAAAGTTTAACAGCCTAATACAAAGTGTTTTTGGCTTCTCCTTTGCGCCATGGATACAGCGCGGCCTTTGGGGCGACACTTACGAGAGTTATTCCATTATAGAGGGCGGCGTAATGCTGGCCAATGCCAGTGTTTGCAAAATGGAGTTGCTGGTGCAGGGCAGGCCCATAAACGCCATCCAGCTAGGTGCCATCGCTACCCGGGAAAGCGCCCGGGGGAAAGGGCTTTCACGGCTGCTGGTGAAACATGTGCTGGCAAAATACAGCGGTACACCAGCCTTCTTAGCGGCCAACCCCAGCGTGGCCAATTTCTACCAGCAATTTGGCTTCCGTCAGCTGCAAGTCCACTGGCCATCGGCAAAAGTGGAAATTAACAACAACCCAGCCGCCGCCATCGAATGCAACTTTCACGATAGCGAAGTAGCCGCAGCCCTGCAAAGCCGCGGGGCATTTTCCAATATACTAGACTGTCGCGGCACGCAAGCCATACAGCTATTCCACCTGCTAATGGAATACAGCCAAGATATCTACTACCTACCAAAGCTAGACGCCTTTGCAATAGCACAACAAGAAGGCGACAGGCTTTTCTTGGCCGATGTTATCGCCAAAAAGCCTGTCGCCTTTCAATCTCTTGTAAATGAACTGCCCTTCGCCGGGGTAAAAGCCATAGATTTCGGCTTTTGCCCAGATTGGCTTGGCCTACAGCCAACCTGGGCGCCCCAAGACATGGGGCGGGAGTTGTTTTTCGTTAAGGATGATTGGAACCTGCCGCAGCAGTTCCGTTTCCCTGTTTTATCAGAAACCTGAACCTACCTACAAAGCTTATAAATTTCCACAACATCCTGCCACATTAGCTTCTTAAAGCTGCCGATGCCTCTTTCTTGGCCGAAATAGGCGCCGGTGGCTTTTTTTGCCATATCTTCAAATGCGCTTTCTGGGATGTTTAGCTCGCCCAATGTTTGTGCCAGTCCCATCTTGCCAAAAAATTCTTCCAGCCTTGCAATGCCTTCTTGCACCAGGGCTTCTGGCTCGCGGTGGCTATGGGATACGCCCATCACATTAACCGCAAATTGCACGAACATGCCTATATTTTCTTTGTATACATATTTCATCCAGGCGGGAGTTACCACTGCCAGGCCTGCCCCGTGGGCAATGTCGTTGTACGCACTTAGCTCGTGCTCCATGTTGTGGCTGGCCCAGTCTTGCTGGCGGCCTATGCCAAGCCAGTTGTTGTGGGCTATTATGCCGCCCAGGCCAACCTCTGCCCAGGCCTCGTAATTGCTTGGGTCATTTATCACCACCAGGGCGTATTTCATTACAGATTTTATCACCGCTTCCAGCATTCTGTCGGTTACATCGCAGTTTTTGGTATGGGTGAAGTATCTTTCAAACATATGGCTTAAAATATCTGCCACGCCGTTGGCAATCTGGTTCTTTGGCAGCGTAGTAAAATACTCTGGGTTAACAATGCTAACTACCGGGCGGATACAATCGCCACCAATGCCGTACTTGCGCCCTTTTTCCTCGTTGGAAACCACTGCGCTGTTGCTCATTTCGCTGCCTGCAGCAGGGATGGTTAAAACCGTAGCCATGGGCAGGGCTTTCGTAAGCGGGGCTATCCCTTCAAACAAATCCCAAACATCGCCATCGTAACACATGCCAGCCGCAATCGCCTTGGCAGAATCTATAGCACTGCCGCCGCCAATGGCCAAAATAAAATCCACACCCTCGGCCTTGCAAAGCTTAATCCCCTCTTGTACCAGCGAAAGCCGGGGGTTGGGTACAACGCCGCCAAGCTCTACAAAATCCACCCCGGCCTTCTTAAGCGAATTAACCGTATCATCATACAGCCCAATCTTCTTAACCGAGCCACCGCCATAATGCAGCAAAACCTTCTTACCATACGGCTTAATCAACTCACCAATCTGATGCTGTGTTCCCTTGCCAAAAACTAAATTAGTAGGCGTACAAATTTGAAAATTCTCCATGATAACCTCCTTGGGTTTTTCTTAGTTTATAGTGAAATAATTCGAAATCGGTCTCGCCTGTCGCGGCAAAAACGCCTGAAACGCCTTGTCTCGGCGTTCCAGGTGACGTTCTGGCGGGACCGTTTTTCATTTGTTTCACTATCGCATATACTTTTTTTGAAAAAGTCTTTGGATGTGCCGGCGGCAAAGCTTCTGATGGTTTTGTCAGTTACCGTGCGCGCAGCATCACTTGCAGCCCGCGTTCTACTACTGTGCCCGGGGTGGGGAATTGCTGGAATACGGTATATGGGGCTGGCTGTTGGGTGGCTGGCGGTGGCGCTTCTTCGCCGTTGGTGCGTTCTGTTGGGCCGGCGGTGTGTGGGATGGCGTTGGGGTCTGGTGGTTGGGCGGGGCGGTCTATTACGGTTATGGCTGTGGTAAGGCCTGCAGAGGCAAGCAGGGTTGCGGCTTGTTCTGCGGGGACGCCGGTTACGTCTGGTACTATTGTCATTTGGCCTTCTACATGGGTGTTATTGTCCATGTAAAAGAATATCGGCGAGTTTTGTGGCATTAGGCGGCCATATTCTGGGATTGTGTGGGATATTACGGTGCCGCTGCCCACTACTTGGAAGCCGCCATTGGTCACATTGTTAATGTTTCGCACTACATCCACTAGGTTTTGGCCTACGAAGTTTGGCATTATTTCTGCACCCATGGCTACTTCCCATTGGCTAAAGTCGAAATCACCTTCAGATGGCGGCAGGCCGCGCAGGCGGATTAGCTCTTCAAAAAACCGGCCTACTTGTGGCGCTACCTGGCCACCGGCAGAAAATCTCCCAAGCGGGTCGTATATGCGGTCTATTGTCATAAGCACGAGGAATTCTGGGTTCTCTACAGATGTATAGGCGATGTACGTTAGGCTGTTTATGTTTGTTCCGCGGCCTTGCTGGCCTGTACCTGTTTTTCCGCCTATGGCATGGCCAGGAACGGCAGAGCTACGGCCTGTACCATTAGCAGCCGAAACAACATGTTGCATTTCACGGCGCATAAACTCTGATGTTTGTTCAGATATTGCGCGGCGCACCACCCTGGGGTGGTTTTCCTTTATTACATTGCCGTTGTTGTCTACTATCTGGCTTACGAGGAATGGCTCCATCACGTTGCCGCCGTTTATTATGGTGGCGAAAGAGTTTATGGCTTGTAAGCTGGTAAGGTTAAAGCCTTGCCCCATACTGCTTGTGGCCAGTTCTACGGGGCCAAGCCTAGCCAGAGAATACATAACCGCCGGCGCAGATACTGCGTTTTCGTAAGGGAAGTCTATACCTGTGCGCTCTGCAAAGCCAAAATAACCACGGTAGCGGTAGAAAACCGCTGCCCGCGCGCGGGAGTCTGAGCCAAACATGTTCATTATATCTATCATGGCGTGGTTGCAGCTGCGGTAAATTGCCTCCCGCAGGGTAAGCCCGCCGTGCGATGTCCAGCAGCGAATCTCGGCATCTACTACCGTGCGAATCCGGTTACAGAAGAATGTAGCATTGTGGCTAAGCACCCCTTCTTCAATGGCCGCGGCAACTACTACAGATTTGAATATAGAGCCTGGCTCGAAGCTGCGCGTGGTATGAAAGTTTGCCCATAGGCGACTCATGGCGTTTACTCGTTCTGCTTCTGTAAGGTAATCCCATTCCCGGCGCAGGCGCTGGTCTGTGATGTAATCTGGGTTAAATGGGTCTTCTAGGGAAAAGGTTGGGGCCTGTGCCATGGCTAATATTTCCCCTGTGTTGGGGTTCATTACTATCATACCCACTGCGTCTGCGGTGGAAGGCAGGTTGCGCCAGGTGTCATCTACTATGTTTTGGGCTATGCGCTGGATATCCCAGTCTAGGGTGGTTACAAGGGTGTAGCCGTCACGTACGGGGATTTCTTCAACATCACCTTGCAGCCAGATATTGCGCCCGGCTTCCCCTACTAGGAAATCGTTATAATAACTCTCCAGCCCCCACGGAACATCGCCCCGCACAAAGCCGATAACATGCGGCGCAAAGAAAGGGTCGTGATGCCAGCGGCGGGAAAGTTCTGTGTAATGTACATGCCTAAACTCATCTGTAAGGGGCAGGGCAATAGAAGCCTGCACACCGTGGGCAATGTACCTATGGTTGGTGGGGTGGCGTAGGTTGCCGCTGTATAAGCCGTTGTCTGTTTCAAAAAGCGCTAGTAAGTCGCGGCGGGGGATGTCTAGCCGTTCGCTTAGGGCGGTTAGGGTGTTTTCCCATACTGTACGGCCCGTGGCAGTGCTGCGGCCATTATGCAGCAGGGTTACATCCAGAAAGATATTGTACGTGGGTTGGCTGCTGGCTATGGGCTGCATATGCCTGTCCACTATTGCACCCCGGGCTGGGGCAATCTCTAGGCTAGCGCGAATTTGCTCGCGGCGTGTGGCTGTGGCTACTACCCGCCTTGTAAACTCGTCGCCATATTCTATTTGCCAGTAGGCAACTCTGCCGCCAAGTACGGTAATACATAGAATAAAGGCTAACCCCACCACGAGCAGCCGCCGCACGCGACGTGTTCTTTGCATATCTTCAAATGAACGTCTATTCATATAATCAACCCCTAAAAAATTGGCTAAAGAAGCCAGAGATGAAGCCTTGTATATCCTGCCAGAAATAATTCTGGCGCGGCAGGGCGTATTCTGCAGTGTTAAGCACCACGTAGCTGTGGCGCGGTACGTAGATTTCTATAATCTGTGCAGGGTCTGGGCGCGACATGCCAAGGCGCTCTGACGCCAGGCGTTCTATTTCGTAGGTGGTGTAGCGTTCTTCTACCATCTGGCGTAGGTTTATGTTGGTGGATTGGTAGGACACTCGGCTGCTACGGGCAGCGGTAATTTGCATTTCTGTTTGGGCGATATGGGCAGATGCTAAAACAGTGGACAATATCCCGCCAAATGCCAGTAGCAGGGTAATGGCCATCATAACAACATGAAAAGAGCTAGGCTTGCGCACAAACCTAATAAATGTAACAGAGCCCCGCAGGAAAATTCGCAACCCGCGCCGCTTGGTTTTTCTGGGCTTTTTTCGGGTCGGTTTTTTTTGCGAGCTTTCGCTAGAGCTAGGGCTGCGCCTTGGCCTTGTGGGGTTATTGTCGTATTCTATTCTTGCGGCGTTGTTTCTTGGCATGGTCTGTCCTTTCGGTCGTTGCTGCAGGGAGGTTAGATTCGTTCGGCTACTCGTAGTTTTGCGCTGTGGGCGCGATTGTTGGTTTCCAACTCTGCCTGGCTGGGTAGGATTGGTTTTTTTGTAATTTTTTTAACCAGGGGAGCTTTGTTGCATACACAGTAGGGGATATCCCTTGGGCATATGCAAGGGTTGGTTAGCTTTTGGAAGAGATTTTTTACGATCCTGTCTTCCAAGGAATGGAAGGTTATTACGGCGATGCGCCCGCCGGTGGCCAAGCAGTTGCCGATAATTTGCTCTAGGGAGTTGTATAAGGGGTCTAGCTCGTTGTTTACGGCTATCCGTAGCGCCATGAAGCTACGCATGGATGGGTGAGGGTCGCCAAATTTGCGGCGTGGGCTGGCTTTTTCTATAATCTCTGCCAGTTGGGCTGTGGTTTCAATTGGTCGGATTTTCCGACCAACTGAAATTGCAGCAGCCAGTTGGCGGCTGCGGCGTTCTTCGCCGTAATTGTATAGAATATCTGCGATTTCCTTCTCTTGGAAATGGTTGACTATTTCGTAGGCGGTAAGGCTGGCGCGGTTGTCCATGCGCATGTCCAGCGGCCCGTCAAACCTGTAGGAGAAGCCGCGCTGTGGGGTGTCTAGCTGATGGGAGCTTACCCCGAGGTCTAGCAGAATGCCATCTACCTTTGCGATGCCAAACCCTTGTAAAATCTCTGGCATATCGCAGAAATTGCCGCGTGCCGCTTGGAAGTTAGGCTGTTGCAGCCTTGATGTTGCGGCGGCCAGGGCAGCTTCGTCGCGGTCTATGCCAATTAGGCGGCCGGGGTTAGCGGCTAGGATAAGCCCAGAATGGCCTCCACCGCCTAAGGTGCCGTCTACATATATGCCGCCCTGCCGAATATTTAGCGCGTTTATGGCTTCATCTGGCAGTACGGGTAAATGCTCGAATGGCGCACGTTCGGCTGCCATATTAAAACCCCGGCGATGGCTGAACAATTTCGCCGAAGTGGTTCATTTCTGGTGGGGTGAGTTGCGGCATTACAATTTCGCCAAATTGGTTCATTTCTGGCAGTTGTGGGTGGTTCAGGTCGTTTATATCTTGTGGCTGGTCAAGTGCCCAGTGGCCCCAGCCGTCCCAATTGTTGCCTGGTTGCGGGAAGCCCCATGCGCCTGGGCGGCAATGGGGGCAGGTTGTACCTGCCAGCACACCCGGCGGGAATTCCATATGGCGGTCGCGTACATTGGCGGTGGGGTGGGCTATGGGTACGGGGCGTACTATGCCAACCCTGGTTACAACATACGATGGCGGGCAGTTTGGCCCGGCAAGGTAATTGTGCAGGGTGCAATAGGTGAACTGTTGGTGAACTTCGCAAGTGCGGGTTGGGCGATGCTGCGCGGCAAAAATTTCATTGCGCAGGCGGTTGCCCCTTGGGTCTGTGGTGCAAAATTCCCCTGGAAGATGCCCAGAATCCCGGCAAATTTGCACAGACACGATACCAGCAGGCCGCGGGAACTGCCTTGGTGGCAGGCCGTAGTGGATTTCTTCCATGATGGTGCGCCATACTATATTGTGTACGCTGCTGGCACTGCGGCTCATGCGCTGCCTTCGGTCGTTACCCATCCATATAGATGCGGTGAAATATGGGGTGCTGCCGCTAAAGCCAAGGTCATGATTGTCCTGTGATGTGCCGGTTTTGCCGGTTATAGGGATATCGCGGCGCATGTTTGCGTTGGTGAAGTTGACTGCACCGCCGGTGGCCTCGCCCATACGCATGGTGTCGCGCATTGTGTCTATAAGCAGGTATGCGGTGGTGTCCCGGAGGATGCGCTCTGGGTTGTGCGGGTTTTCTAGGACTATATTGCCCTGATGGTCTACTACACGGGTGTATAGTACGGGGCGGTTTAATTCACCCAGGTTTGCTATAGAGCCGTATGCCCCGGCTAGTTCTATAAGCCGCACGCCGTGGGTAAGGCCACCTAGGGTGGTTGCGCCGCCTATATCTGTAAAGCCACGGTCGTCGCGTTCTACCAAGGTGGTAAGGCCAAAGTTTAGCAGGTAGTTGAACATGGTGCCCAGGCCAACATGGTCTATCTCTGGTGCCATGGTGGCGCGCACAGATACTACGTTCATAGAACGGTAGATGGCGCGGCGGGCATTGCCGCCTAGGCCTTCAAACTGGCTGCCCCACCAGTTGCCTGGCGTCCATGTGCCGTGGGTAAATGGTACATCGTCTATAACGGTGGCTGGTTGCATTATGCCGAGGTCAAATGCTGGCGCAAAAGTTGCTATGGGCTTCATCTGGCTGCCCGGGGAGCGCGTGACTTGGGTTGCGCGGTTGAGGGTACGGTTTTGCCCCTTTTCGCCGCGCACACCGCGCAGAGCCAGTACATGGCCGGTGTGATGGTCTAGCAGCACAAAAGCCGCCTGAGGCTGTGGCGTGGTAAGCAGCAGCTCGTTTACCACATCTTCTGTGGCATGTACATGGGTGTTTTTGAAGCTTTCTATATATGCATCCACGGCTGCCATGTTGGCGAAGCCGAAGCGCTCTATGCCCATAGAGCGGGTTTGGTTGGTTATGGGGTTGTATATTGTCATGCTAAATTCGATATCTATGGTAAAGTCTGCGGCTGGCCATAGGGCATCGTTTAGGAAGGCGCGGTCCACCACTGCTTGCATTTCTAGGTTTTGGGTGGAGTAGATTCTGAGGCCGCCTTCAAAAATCATATTGTCTGCCGCTGCCAGCGTGAGGCCTAGCTCCCGGGCAAGGTCGTCCCGCACGGCTACTAGAAGGGCGTCTGTAAAGCAGTCGTAATGGGAGATTATGGGGCGGGTGTTGCCGCCTTCTACGCGCACTATGCTGTTGTATACTGTGCCTATTTCTACTACTGTGCCGTCTGCCATTGTATGTTCCATTGTTTCTGAGGCTTCGGCAAATTCTTCGGATGTTATCATCTCTAGGCGGTACATGCTACGCAGCACCAGCTGTGCCCTGCCCCAGTTGTCTACCGGCCGGGTGTCTGGCGGGAAGCGGGATGGGTTTTGGGTGATGGCGGCTATGGTGGCTGCCTGAGCAATGGTTAAATCCCATACATCTACATCGTAATAAAACCTGGCGGCGGCTTGTACACCGTAGTTAGAGCGGCCTAGGTTTATCAAGTTAAGGTAGGATTCTAATATATATTGCTTGGCGGCTATGTGGTCACCATTGCGCTGCTCGGCCAGGTGGCGCTCTAGGTAAATGGCCAGGTATTGCTCTTGTAGCTTGGTTATTAGATCTGCGTCGAAACGCTCTAGTATATTCTTGACAAGCTGCTGAGTTATGGTGCTAGCGCCTTCTGTACGTGCGCCGCCGGTGGTGATTATTGTGTTGGCGGCACGGCCGATGGCGCGTACATCTATGCCGTTATGTTCCCAGAAGCGCTCGTCTTCTATGGCTATAAAGGCGTTTTGCACATGCACTGGGATTTCTGCAAGGGTTACAATCTCGCGGTTAATACCCCTGTGCAGGGTTATCATTTCTTCGCCGGTGTGGGCGTTGATTATAAACGAGCTGTACGAGCCAAGGGTGAAATGGCGCATGCCTATCTCTGGCGCGCTGTTGATTATGCCTGTAAACAAGCCAACACCTGCGCCAAGTACGCCAAAGCCAGCAATAAGCACAACAGCAAAAACAGCCCGCAAAAGCAGCAGGCTTACTTTGTTGCGCATTCTTGTAGATTGGGAGCTTTGCCTGCGTTTACGCTGCTTTGCCCCTTGTTTTGAATAGTCCATATATATGCTCCTTGTTTGATAAATGCTGATTGTCATCTGGCTGAAGTATCTTTGCTGTGGGCGTATTATAGCAGACATTATGCGGCTTGGGAAGGATTTTTTGACTTTTTGGCATGATTTTATCCAGCCATAGTGACAGCACCAAGACTAAATGCTAAACTACTTGCATGATTGATACGAACCTACAAATATCCGGCGTGGTGGAGGTTATCATCTACCATAACGAGGAAAACGGATTTACCGTGCTTATTTTGGGCCGCAGCGCAGAGGATGGCCATGACGACGATTGGGGCGAGCTGGAAGATATTCTAGACAAAGACGCCAACAATATCACCTGCACCGGCTTTATTGTTGACCCTGTGGAAGGGGAATCCTTAAAGATACAGGGCAAAGTAGTGGACAACCACCGCTATGGCAAGCAGATTTCTATAACAACGGCAGAGCGCATCCGCCCCAACACATTGGATGGGATAGAAAGGTACCTTTCTTCTGGCATGATTAGCGGCCTAGGTGCAAGAACAGCCAAGCTGATAGTGGAACGCTTTGGCACAGATGCCTTTGATATATTGGAAAACAACCCAGAAAAATTGACAGAAATACGCGGCATAAGCCCACAGCGGGCGGCGCGCTTTGCAGAGAGCTTCCAGGCGCAGCGGGATATGCGGCTTGTTATGCTTTTCTTGCACGAGCATGGGATATCTCAGGCTGCTGCAATGCGCATATACAAGCGCTATAAAGAGGACACCATCGCCCTTATAAAAACCAACCCATACAAGCTGGCCGACGATATATCTGGCATAGGCTTCAAAACTGCAGATGCAATAGCTTATAAACTTGGCATAGGACGGGATTCGCCAGAAAGGATTACCGCTGTCATAAAATATCTGCTACAAGAAGCCTCTGCAGAAGGCCATACTTACATGCCAGAATCCCTGCTGCTAACCCAGGCTTCTTCCTTGTTACTAGCCCCTACCGACACATTAAAAAACCAATTGACACAAATACAGCTATCTGGCCATATCACCCGCATCCTCCCCTCGCCTGGGCCCCTCGCCGGGGGGGCGCACCGTGGGAATGTGGAGGATGCATTAGAAAACAACTCGCGGCCGGATACAAATGTGGATGTAACCTCAGCAGAGCATAATGATGAAGTCGGGCTTTTAGACGAGGCATCGCCACATTTTCCCGTGGAAGTGCATGGCGAAAACATAAGCCCCCTCGGCCACATAAGCGAGGCCAGCTTCCTGCAGTCCACGCAAATTTCAGTTGGTCGCAATTTGCGACCAACTGAAATTAAAACGCCCCACGGCGAACCCAATCAACCTGGCCACAATTTACAACCACATCTACCTCCATCCTCCCCAGACCATCATGTATTCCTCACCCATCTGTACCGGGCAGAGTTAGCCATAGCCAGGAATCTTATCGCATTACATTCCTACTGGCAGCCAAGCAAGCCCCTGCCCGCCACAGATACCGACTCAACCCCAAGCTTTGGGGGCATCACACTTTCACAAGGGCAGCTTCACGCGGTAAATTTAGCCATGACCAGCGGCGTGCTTATTATCACAGGCGGGCCTGGCACTGGCAAAACCACCACCATAAACACGATAATCCAGCTGCTAGAAGCCAAAGAGCTAACCATCGCCCTGGCCGCCCCCACAGGCCGAGCCGCCAAGCGTATGGCAGAAACCACTGGCCGGGAAGCCAAAACCATCCACCGCTTGCTAGAGGTAGCCTTTGTATCTGGCAACGAGAACCGCCAAATATTCAACCGCAACGAGGATCTGCCAATAGAAGCCGACATCCTGATAGTAGACGAAGCTTCTATGATGGATGTAACCCTCACGCACAGCCTACTAAAGGCCGTAGCCCACGGCACGCGGCTTATCCTAGTGGGGGATGTGGACCAGCTACCAAGCGTGGGCGCAGGCAATGTGCTAAAGGATATAATCGACTCTGGCACTGTGCCCGTAGCCAGGCTTACAGAAATCTTCCGCCAGGCCGCCCAAAGCGCCATAATAACCAACGCACACCGTATAAACAAAGGCGAATACCCAAACCTAGACCAGCGGGATAACGACTTCTTCTTCATGCGCAAAAGCAACCAAGATAACCTAATGGCCACAATACTAGAACTAGCCGCTACCCGGCTGCCAGCCTACAAAAACCTAGACCCCATCCAGGATATTCAAGTATTATCCCCCCTCAGAAAAACCCCACTGGGGGTGGCCAACCTAAACAACTTATTGCAAGCCAAACTAAACCCACCGTCCCCCAAGAAAAAAGAGCGGGAAAGCGGGCCAATTATCTTCCGCGAAGGCGACAAAGTAATGCAAATCCGCAACAATTACGACGCCACCTGGGAAATCTACGAAGGCAAGTTCTCCGTAGCTCAGGGCAGCGGTGTTTTTAACGGCGACATGGGCATAATCACAGAAATAAGCGACACCTCCGGCGTGACAGTCTGCTTCGACGACGGCCGCCAAATAGTGTACGAACCCTCCCGCCTAGACGAGCTAGAACTAGCCTACGCCGTGACCGTGCACAAATCCCAGGGCAGCGAGTACCGGGTAGTAATCATCCCCATATGGAACGGCCCGCCCATGCTGCTAAACCGCAACTTGATTTACACGGCTGTAACCCGGGCGAAAGAACTAGCAGTGCTAGTGGGCAGTCCAGATGTGCTATTCCGCATGATAGACAATAACAAAGTGGCCGCCCGCTACACCTCCTTAACCCAGCGGCTGCAAACCGTCAGAGGGATACAAGTGGGCTAGAAAAGAGGCGAATGATGATCTGCTATCTAATAAGGCACGGCCAAGACGACGAAACAGTACGCGGCGGCTGGAGCAGCGCCAGCCTAACCCAAACCGGCAAAACCCAAGCCGCAAAGCTGGCAGGCCATATAGCCGCCAGTAATCTGCAAATAAAAAAGTTATACACAAGCGACCTGCCCAGGGCCGCAGAAACAGCCGCTGCCATAGCCTTTGCCCTGAAACTAGAAGCCTTCCCAGTACCCCAGTTCCGCGAAACCAACAACGGCCTGCTGGCAGGCATGCCACACGAAACAGCCAACAAAACATACCCCGGCATATACTGGAGCAACCTAGCCTGGAACGAAGCCTACCCCCAAGGCGAAAGCCCCTGCACCTTCTACGAACGCATAAAATCCGCCTGGGAAAATTTTTGCACAGCCATAACCAAAGAAAATATAAACATAGCCCTAGTAACCCACAGCGGCGTGATAAACGTAATAAACTCGCTAATAAACGGCCAGCCCTATTCCAACAAAACCAAAGGCGAGCATATCCCCTACGCCTCCATGCTGCCGATAAAATTCTAGGACACATACTGTGAAGGGCGGAAATAACGTAGTTCGGATAATTCCATCACAAAAGAAACAAAGCCATGGTAAAATGGCTTTATTAGTTGAATAGAGATTATCAACATATCTTAAAGGAGCGTATTCATGAAAAAATTTGTGAAAAAAACTATCGCTATATTTGTGATTACATTGCTTTGTTTTGGTATGACTGGCTGCTGGCGCTGGCGAAATCCCGGCGTCGCTGGCGAATGCAATACACCTGGCTGTGAGAACATACAAGTAATACACAGAAATAGAGTTCAAGATTACTGTTTTAACTGCCGTGATCCACGTTAGCATTTTAGTAACCGCTTGGTTGTAAATAAAATTATAGGTTATTTTCACCCTTTACAGCGCACATCTTAAAGTTCTTTGCTTCTTTTTTCCAAAAAAAGTGGCTGCACCAGAGGCAAAGCCTCTGATGGCCTTAAGCTAAGGAGGCAACCATGAATATCCTAGACTGGATTTACCCGCCCACTTGCATTGCCTGCCGCATGAAGCTGCCTATTAACCGCCCCGCAGCTGGGAAGATATTGTTATGTACAAGTTGTGTTGGCTTGTTCCAGGCGGTGGGGCAGCCTACATGTGTTACTTGTGGCGTCTCGGTAGAAGATGGCGTAAAAACTTGCGCCCAATGTTTGGGCAAAAGCCATCATTTTAGCAGAAACCACGCTGCTTTTCTTTACCAAGATGTGATGCGCGACTTGTTGCATGAGCTAAAGTTCCGCAACAAGAAGCAAATCGCCCATGGGCTAGGCCAGCTATGGGCAGCAGCCCTAAAAGACCATCCATTCCCAGAAGAATGCTGCTTAATCCCCTTGCCCATGCACAAGAAAAAACGCCGCGAGCGCGGCTTCAACCAAGCAGATATCCTAGCGGCAGAGCTATCTGCCGCGCTGAGGCTTCCACTGTCCAAAGCCCTAACACGTATCCAAGATACCCCACCACAATCTGCCATGCACCCCAGCCTGCGCGCCGAAAACGTAGCCGGTGTTTTCGCGCTAACAGAAAAAATCCAGCCAAACATCACCTACATAATAGTAGACGATATCTACACCTCTGGCGCTAGCCTAAACGAATGTGCAAAAGTCCTGCGAAAAGCCGGCGCCAGGCAAGTGAAAGGCATGACGTTGGCTATAGTAGAGAAAAAATCCCCGGCATAATCGCCGGGGATTTGATTTGTAGTTTGCACTTACTCACTGTAAGGCAGGCATTAAATAGTGTGAGATTTCATTGATAGCTTTACGGTTTCACTTATCCAATGACAGGACAAGCTGTGCCGCAGCCGGGTAAATGTGAAGTTGTGGTGTGCGAAGACCAGCAGATAGAACATAGATCTTGCCTTACAATTGTCCTCGACACGCATATATGAGGCAACGGATGACTTCTAATCGTATGAAAAGTTTGATGAGATATAGTGATAATAGGATTGGCGCAACAATTTATCACAAATGGTTCAATGGCAAAATATCTTGACTCTTCTAGAGGTACGTCATACCTCTCCATTATTAGATAATAATCGCCACCAAGATGTATAACTTTATCGGCCTCTGGCAATTCCGCTATCATACACATTTCGCAACAATCGTAGGCGTTGTTCAACTCATTGCCATTGTTTGCGGCAATTAAAATCACAGGTAAGCCTATCATCATAACTACAACCATTATCAACGCGATAGTTCTTTTCATAAAAGTCACTCCTTCATCTTGGGTCACTGAACGCTAGTTGCCGATACATTTAAACATTCTTTCAAACAACTTGAAGATATGCCTGCTTTGCGCGCGTTATGCAATAAGAATCATGTCGCCCACCCCTTTCTGTGATTGCACATGTCGCATGATATCATAATGAAGCGGGGGGGGCGACTGTGAGTATTCACAAACATGATGTTGTAATTTCGGCATATTGCACCAAGTATAAAAACATGTCGTTGCACTTAGTGGCGGCTCAAATAGATTTCATTGTAGTGTTTCGCTGGTTGTAATCATAATCCTCAATTTCCCCAGCCGGGATAGCCCCCGTCCAATGGTGCGGTTGCACCACAGACAGCGGAAGAAATTTCAAAACTCTATCTGGCGTTGTTATCCCAACCATCACCCCGTCGCCCCAAAATCGCAAGCGCTCTTGGCATACGCCGCATGGCGTTAATATTTCGAAGGGGCTGTTTTCGTCCTCGCGGGACAGGCAAAGACTATGGGTTACGCGGCTGCCATGTTTATGGGCCTCGCATATGGCCCCGGTTTCAATGCAAATGGAAACAGATTCGTTTATCGTATCCAGCCAAATGCCGGTAAAATACATGTCATCTTCTGTACGTACTACGGCAGCGCCGCCCTCGCCCTTGGGGTAGCGCTTGCAGATTAGTTCTGCCGCTATGTTGAACATTTTTTGCTCTATCATCTCGTGTCTTCCTTTGCTGTAGTTTTTGTAATTATAGCATGTGCAGGCATAATATTTAAGCCCTGCCTAACCCAGCCTTAACAGCCAATGCCTTATAGCAATTCTTGTTAGCGCAATAAAAAACTTCAGCCTTGGGGTGAGTTCCTTACCCCAGGGGCTGAAGTTTTTTGTTATGCCTTTTTGGTTGTTAATCTTGCGCTAGCCAGCCTTCGGGGTCTAGCACTGCCCAGAAAGCATCTTTGGGGCGGAAGAAGCGGTCGAATAGTAGTGGTGATTGGGCAGAGCGCCAGCTGCTGGAGTCTTCGCGGCCCCAGAAGGTGATGCGGTCTATATAATCTGAGAATTCCCTAAACCATACGAAAAGCTGGGCGTACATATCTGCCTGGCGGCGTTCTTCTTCTGGTGTCATAACCATGGGGCGGCCGGTGGTGTTTGGGAAGGTGAGGTCTAGCTCTGTAATGTGGATTCTGGCGCCGGTTTGGCTAAACAGCTCTAGCGCGCGGTAGATATCTTGCAGGTTTGCGCCTGCGCTTATATGGCCTTGCATGCCAATAACTTCAATAAGCAGGCGGCCGTAGTCTGGGTGGGAAGGATCGCCATAGGCTGGGTTGTTTACAGAATCGTTGTGCCAGCGTTCGTTTAGCTCTATTGTCATGTTGGCCATGGCGTTGCGCTTGTGGTTAAACCATTCGTTGAAATCGTTGTAGATTAGCAGGGCGCTGGGGGCGTATCTTCTTGCGAACACGAAGGCGTAGTACACATAGTCAGATGCGCTTTCGCCGGCTTCAATATCTGCGCCGTTGGCGAAGGCATGGTACCATGGTACATAGTTGCGCAGGGCGCGCTGCCAGCTGCCAACCGGGTAAACGGTAGAGCCTTCTGGGCCTTGGCCCACAAGGTTTGCGCCGCCGCCACCGGTGAATACTTCGTTGGTTACATCCCATGCATGTACGCGGCCTTCAAAATGGCCGGCGTAGTTTTCTATAAACCAGCGCATGTTTTCTTTGGCTTCTGTACGAGTTAGTGGTTCGCCTGTTTCTGGGTGGTTGGTGAACCATGGGGCAGTTTGAGAATGCCATGCCAGGGTATGGCCTACCATAAATAGGTCGTTTTCTTCTGCAAAGCGCACCACAGTTTCTGCGCCGTTAAGATGCAGGGATGCTGGGCGGTTTCTTGTGTTGCCGCCGCCAGAGATTGCATCGGTTTTCATTGCGTTTTCTGCGGTAACTGCGCCGTAATGGAGCAGGAACATTTCCCGCACATTGCGTGGGTTATTGTTGATAAGTGACGGCTCCATAATGCTGCCTATTATGAAATAATCTGCCCATGCTTCGCGCAGGCTTGGTAGGGTCATATCCCATACTGGTTCTATCATTTCTTCCATTTCTAGCAGGGTGATGGTGATATCATCTATATACCATACGGTTGGCACTTCGGCAGGGTCGTTTACCCGGAAGCGGAACACGATGCTGTTTATCTGGCCAGAGGTATGG
Source organism: Defluviitaleaceae bacterium (assembly GCA_009784025.1). Taxonomy (GTDB): domain Bacteria; phylum Bacillota; class Clostridia; order Lachnospirales; family WQUN01; genus WQVK01. The sequence goes on along the minus strand of WQVK01000020.1, from coordinate 16,812 downwards.
TCTATGGTAAATGTGGTGGTGGTTTGTGTCCATTCATCCATTGGGGTGCGGCGGGTAAGGTCGTTGGCGTTGGTGGGCTGGTTGGCTGGCGAGCCAAAGGTAGAGTTGAATACAATACCAGCGCCGGGGATGTTTTCTTTATCGTGGTTTCTGTCCTCTGGGATGTATACATAAAATGAAAGATTGTACGTGCCGCCCAGCAACAATGGCTGTGGTAGGTTTATGGTGATAAAGTTACCTGCACCGCTGGCATAATCGCCGGTGGTGTTGGTTATCCTGTAGGAATAATTATCTGTACGGCCAAAATCCGCTACTCTTTCGCCAGATACTTGCGCCCCAGCCGTAATGCGCGATTCATAGGCCTCCCATGAGGCATCGTCGAAGGTGATTGACAGTTGTACTTCGCCTACTTCTTCTGGGGTGGGTGTAGGGGTTGGAGTAGGTGAGGGCGTTGGGGTTGGTGTAGGTAGTGATACTATGGGGGCTACTTCTGCGGTTAGGGTTGGCGCTGGCGTTGGGGTTGCGGTGCTGCCTTCCACCTGTGTGTCTTGCGGGGCGTTGTTTCTGTCGCAGGCAGTGGCGGCGAAGGCAATTGCCAGTAAGATGGCGACAGCCATAAGTATTTTGCATCTTTTCATTGATAAATCTCCTTTTGGGTTGTAATTTTTCTTATTATATCATGACATTTTCCATGGCACAATTCTTGAGTTGTGATGGGCGGGTGTGATGTTCAACCGGGAAGAAAACTAGGCTGGTTGTTTTTTTCTGTTTGGTGGGGAATTTTTCAGTTGGTCGCAATTTGCGACCAACTGCTTTTGCAGCCATAGCGAAATAAATGAGAAGCGGTTTCGCCTAAGCGGCATCTGATACTAATCTCAAATTAAAACAACGAATTGGGGCGGCATTCCAAAACGCCGAGATAAGGCATTTTAGGCGTTTTTGCCGCGATAGGCGAGACCGATTTCGAATTGTTTCACTACACTGTGTTCTTATAATAAACTTACCCCACCAAATTTACCCTTACCCCTTGCACTCCGCCCCGTCAACTGATACACTTCATAAGGACGATTTCTAGTAGTTTGTCATATTAATCTCAATTTAAATTGCCTCGTTGCTTGCAGCAAGTTCGCCATTACGCGCCTCATTTCGGCGTTCTGTGGTGCTGCTTTAATTGGTTGATTTAATTTGAGGTTAGTATCAATATTCAAAAGAGGTGCAATTAAATGGGAATTCTTGAAAAAATATTCGGCTCCTACAGCGAAAAAGAAATTAAACGCATGGCACCAACCATAGACCGCATAGAGGCTCTTGAACCAGAGATGCAAAAGCTCTCTGAAAATGAGCTGCAAGGCAAAACCGCCCAGTTTAAAAACCGCCTGGCCAATGGGGAAACTCTAGACGATATCCTGCCAGAAGCCTTTGCCGTGCTGCGCGAGGCCTGGGTAAGGCTTTCGGGCAAGCGGCTTTTTAGAGTTCAGCTTATGGGCGGGCTGGTGCTGCATCAGGGGCGCATTGCAGAAATGCGAACAGGTGAAGGTAAAACCTATACATGTTCCCTGGCGCTTTATTTAAATGCCTTAGAGGGCAAAGGCGCCCACCTGGTAACAGTTAACGAATACCTAGCCAGCTACCATGCAGAAATGATGAGCGAGCTATACGGCTACCTTGGCCTTACCACAGGTTGCATATTAACCGGGCAAAAGCCAGAAGAACGCCGCGCCCAGTACGAATGCGATATAACCTACTCCACCAACAATGAGCTAGGCTTCGACTACCTGCGCGACAACATGGTTGTTTTCAAAGACGGCCGGGTTCAACGGCCGCTGCATTACGCCATAATAGACGAAGTTGACTCCATTTTGATAGACGAGGCGCGCACGCCGCTAATCATCTCCGGGCCAAGCAGCAAATCCACCAAGCTTTACGAAGTTGCAGATAATTTTGCCAAAGGGCTAAAAAAGGGCCGTATTCTAAACGAAGAAGAAGCCGACAACCCCATGCTACGCAAGGATATTGAAGAAGAAGGCGACTTTATAGTAGACGAAAAACGCAAAACCGTTACCCTCACCCAAGACGGCGTGAAAAAGGCCGAGCGTTTCTTCGCCATAGAAAATTTATCCGACCCAGAAAACATGCAAATTCAGCATTTTATCAATAATGCGCTAAAAGCCAATTACAATATGCATCTGGATATAGACTATGTAAACAAGGAAAATGAGATTGTTATAGTTGACGAGTTTACCGGGCGTTTAATGCCAGGGCGCCGCTATTCCAGCGGGCTACACCAGGCCATCGAAGCCAAAGAGCGGGTAAAAGTCCAACGAGAAAGCAAAACCCACGCCACTATCACATTCCAGAATTTCTTCAATAAATACAACAAAAAAGCCGGCGCAACCGGTACAGCCCTCACAGAAGAAGGGGAATTCCGCGATATCTACGCCCTAGACGTAGTGGAAATCCCAACCAACCGCCCCATGGTTCGCAATGACCGCCACGACGTTGTAATGCGCACCGAAGCCGGAAAATACCGCGCAATAGTGCGGGATATACAAGAATGTTTCGAAAAAAGGCAACCAGTGCTAGTGGGTACAACCTCAATAGAAAAATCCGAGCTAATAAGCGAAATGCTTAAGAAAGCCCGCGTCCCCCACGAAGTTTTGAACGCCAAGCATCACGAGCGCGAGGCAGAAATCATTGCCATGGCAGGCCAGGCAGGCCATGTAACCATAGCCACCAACATGGCTGGCCGTGGTACAGACATCATGCTGGGCGAAGGTGTAACAGACCTAGGCGGCCTTAAAGTAATAGGCACAGAACGCCACGAATCCCGCCGTATAGACAACCAGCTGCGGGGGCGCTCCGGCCGCCAAGGCGATCCCGGGGAATCCCGCTTCTATATATCCGCAGAGGACGACCTCATGAGGCTTTTCGGCGGCGATCGTATGCAAAAAGTGCTAAGCTTCTCCGGCCTAGGAGAAGACGAAGAGCTTGAATACGGCATGATGACAAAACTAATAGAAAACGCCCAAAAACGTGTAGAAGGCAATAACTTCGGCACCCGTAAACACTTGCTACAATACGATAAGGTAATGAACGAGCAACGGGAAGTAATCTACGGCGAGCGCAACAAAATAATAGACGGCGCAGACCTGCGCAGCAATGTGTTTACCATGCTAAAAAGCGTGATAGGCCGCGCAGTAGATCGTTTTACCAGCGAAGAACCAGTGCCAGAAGAATGGGATATCAAAGGCCTAAACGATGACCTGCTGCCAATCTTCCATAAGCCAGCGGTAGAGGTCACCCCTGCGAATATAGACAGCCTGACCAAAGACGGCATAAAGCAAGACCTATGCGAAACCGCCGAAGCCATGTACGAGAAGAAAGAAGCAGAAATTGGCCCAGAGCGCATGCGTGAAGTAGAACGTGCCATCATGATAAAAGCCATAGACCATCGCTGGATGGACCATATAGATGATATGGATCAAATGCGCCAAGGCATCTCCATGCGTAGTTACGCCCAGCGCGACCCGCTTATAGAATACCAGTTCCTAGGCTACGAGATGTTCGACGATATGATAAACGGCATACAGCTAGAAACCGTGCGCACCCTATTTAATGTAACTTTGGTGCAAGAAAACCAACCTGTAATGCAAGATACAGTGGATATGAGCAAGCTATCCACAAACAGCAGCGAAACCGCCAGCCAAGCGAAAAAAACCGCCCGCCGCGCAGACGATAAAGTAGGCAGGAACGACCCATGCCCCTGCGGCAGTGGCAAAAAATTCAAGCAATGCTGTGTGAATAAATAAGACACCAAAGGATGTGACAATTTGCTAGCCTTAGAAGAGCTAAAACGCGAACTAGCCCCCTACCGGGCAAAGCTTACAGAAATGGGAGATTCACTTTGACCTGGCCCACGGCCGGCAAGAAGTAGAAGAACTTGAAGCAAAAACCCAGAAGATGGGCTTTTGGGATGACCAAACAAATTCACAGGCTGTGCTGAAGCAGCTTAAAATCCTAAAGAGCAAAATCACTGCCTACGATAAGTTAGAAGGCCTGTATGACGATGCTATCACCCTTACAGACATGGGCATAGAGGCCCAGGATGAATCCATAGTGGCCGAAGCCTGTGAGATGGCAGCCGAATTTACAGCAGAATACAACCGCTTGCGGGTAGAAACTCTACTAAGCGGCGAGTACGATTTAAACAATGCTATAGTTTCGCTGCACCCGGGGGCAGGAGGCACAGAATCCTGCGATTGGACTGGTATGCTGTTGCGTATGTACGGCAAATGGGCAGAAAAACGTGGCTATAAATTCGAGATATTGGATATTTTAGATGGAGATGAGGCGGGCGTCAAATCCGTTACATTCCAGATAAGCGGCGAGAACGCCTTTGGTTATCTTCGCAGCGAGAAAGGCATCCATAGGCTGGTGCGTATTTCTCCATTTGATTCTGGCGGCAGGCGGCATACGTCCTTTGCGTCTTGCGATGTTATGCCAGAGCTAGACGAGGCCACTTCTATAGAAATAAACCCAGAAGAGTTAAGAGTGGACACCTACCGCAGCGGCGGCGCGGGCGGCCAGCATGTTAACAAGACAGAATCTGCCATACGCATCACCCATATCCCCAGCGGCATAGTAGTGCAATGCCAAAACGAACGCAGCCAAATTCAAAACCGCGACCGCGCCATGAAAATGCTGCAATCTAAATTATACCTGCGCCACCGGGAAGAGCAGATGGCAAAACTATCTGGCATACGGGGCGAAATAAAGGATAATGCCTGGGGCAGTCAGATTCGCAGCTATGTTTTCCACCCATACAATATGGTAAAGGATCACCGCACAGACGAAGAAACAGGCAACCTGCAAACCGTGATGGACGGCGGCATTGACGCTTTCATGAATGCGTATCTTATCTGGATGCATAAGCAGGTCGGGTAAATATTATATCGCGACAACTTCAGTTGGTCGCATTTTGCGACCAACTGAAACTTTGATTGGGGGCTGTTGGTTGGAGATTAAAATAACCATTGACGATGCCAACCGCCGGTTGGACAAGTTTCTTTTTAGCCTTTTGGGCGGCGCGGGGCAATCTTTCATATATAAAATGCTGCGGAAAAAACGCATAAAGCTAAACGGCGGCCGGGCAGATGGCCATGAAATACTGCAAGAGGGGGATGTAATTAAGCTATACCTCTCGCCAGAAACTATTGATGGCTTCCGCACAGCGCGGGAAATCCCTGCTGCACAGCCACTTGTAGGCATAATCCACGAAGACGAAAATATGCTGGTGGTGAACAAACCAGCTGGGCTGGCCTCACATGGGGGCATGGCCAGTGGCGACCACCTGCTTGCCAGGATACTCTACTATCTATATAAAACCGGCGTGTACAGCCCAGATGCAACTTTTGCCCCGGCAATATGCAACCGCCTAGATATGAACACAAGCGGCGTGGTAATTTGCGGGAAAAACCTGCGAACGCTGCAAAATATAAATGCCGCGTTTAAAAACCGCGAGGCGCAGAAAGAATACCTAGCCGTGGTAGATGGCATAATGGGCCAGCCCGGTGAAAGCAAGACCCTAACTGGACTCTACCAAAAAGACACAAGCATAAACAAAGCCACAATCATACCAAATAGCCCTCAGGGCAAACTACCGCCAACTATCCACGAAGGCCAGCAACCTAGCGAGGCAATTACAGCCTACACCATACTAGCCACCGCAAGCGGCAAAACCCTACTAAACATAAACCCCATCACAGGCCGCAGCCATCAAATACGCGCGCATATGGCGGCCATAGGCCATCCCCTTTGCGGTGATAAAAAATACGGTGGAAAACCCACGCCACACGCCCCGGCGCAGCTACTCCACTGCCACAAAATTACCATCGCCGGGCGAACCTTCGAGGCCACCCCGCCGCAAAATTTCTCCAGCGGCTTGCAAGAGATATTCGGGAGGGATGTATGGTAAAAACGATTACCGCCACAGGGCTGGTGTTCAACGATAGCGGCCAATTTCTTATGGTTAAACATAAGAAACTTGGCAAATGGCTTCCCCCAGGCGGCCATGTAAACAGCGGCGAATACCCATGTCAAGCCGCCGCCCGCGAAGTGCTAGAGGAAACAGGCGTGCAAGTGGAAGTCATATCCTTCGCACCCAGCCTCAACTTGCAAGACAAAATAGCAAAAGAGCTGCCCGTACCCTTTAAAATCATTTCTGTAGATTTCGGCGGCAATGGCCAGTACGATAGTATAGATTTTTTCTACTTATGCAAGGCAATAAGTACCCACACAACAATACAAGAAACCGAAATAGACGAAATTGGCTGGTTTTCCCCGCAAAAAGCCATGGCACTTGACACTTTTGAAGATGTGGTAAAAGCCATAGATGCGGCAACCAAGCTTGATATCTTCCGCACCAGCGTACAAGCAGAAGCAACAAAGACGCCATGCAAGTGAAAGGAGAGTCACATGCAAATTTATGATATTACCGCAGAAGTTTCGCAAAATCTGCCTTTCTACAGCGAAAGTGACCCCTTCGATATGAAGCGTGTGCTTAGTATGGAGGCCGGGGATTTCTGCAACCTGACAAGGGTAACAATGTCGCTGCATACCGGCACCCACGCGGATATGCCGCTGCATTTTGTGGGTGGCGGTGCTGGCTGTCAAGATGTACCGCTGGAGAATTTTTTCGGCAAGGCGAAGCTGTTTAGGCTGGATATTTCGCCAGCCCGTGATGTAACCCATGCAGACCTCGCCCCGCTGGATATACAAGCGGGCGATATCATTTTGTTAGACACCGGTCAATCCATCCACATGCAAGAAAGCAACCTAAAAAAAGACTACAAAACCCTAACCACCTGTGCCGCAGAATACTTAACACAGAAAAAAATAAGAACCATAGGCATAGATTATCTGTCTGTAGACAGCTATAATTCGCCAGATTTCCCGGTGCATAAAATTTTACTAAGCAGCGGCATAACAGTGCTGGAAGGCTTAGTTCTGCAAGGCGTACCAGCGGGCGAATACACAATATCTGCCCTGCCACTAAAGTTTAAAGACGGCGACGGCAGCCCCGTGCGGGCAGTTTTGGTGAAATATTAAGAGTGCAAGCCACCAATGAAACCAGCCTGGCTTTACCACGCGCAGCGGCCAGTAAGCGCAGCTCACGAGAGAGTTTGAGGCAGCGCCTCATTTAAATAAATAGAAAGGGATTTGCCATGAAAGCAATAATCCTACTAGCGGGCTATGCAACCCGCATGTACCCCCTTACAGAAAACCAACCAAAGGCTCTGCTACCCATCAAGGGTAAGCCCGTAATCGACTACATTATAGAGCAAATAAACCGCATCCCGGCCATAGACACAATCTACGCTGTCACCAACTCGCGCTTTTACCCGCATTTTTCTGCCTGGGCAAAAACTGCCCCCACCGCTATCCCCATAGAAGTGCTAGACGACGGCACAACCTCCAATGATAACCGCCTAGGGGCAATAGGCGATATATACTTCACAATCCAGCAAAAAGCTATAGAAGACGAACTTTTCATAGTAGCTGGCGACAACCTTTTCACCTACGACTTAAAAGAACAATACGACCTATACCTAGCCAAAAACTGTGACACCATAGCAGGCAAAGAGCTAGATAATATAGAAATGCTAAAATCCTTCGCCGTGGCAAAGCTAGACCAACATGGCAAAGTGCTAGACCTAGTAGAAAAACCCCAACAGCCAGAATCCAACATAGCAATATACGCCACATACTTCTACAAAAAAGAAACTGCCGCCCTATTCAAACAGTATCTAGAAGAAGGCAACAACCCAGACCCACCCGGCGGCTTCCCCCAATGGCTACACAAAATCCGCGACATATACGCCTACAAAATGAACGGCGATTGTTATGATATTGGCACCATCGAGATGTACGAGGCTATGAAATAGAGCTTCTATTGGGGGCAAAGTCAGCAAGGCTTCACGAAGTTAGCAAGCTATAAATTTTAAAGTTTTTGTCAAACTTTTTTCAAAAAGTTTGTGGGTGTGCGGGGGCAAAGCCACCGTGGCCTTAAATATATCAGGAGGATTCAACATGCAACCAAAGTACATTTTCATGATGGGGGGCGTATGCTCCGGGCTTGGTAAAGGGATTACAGCTGCTTCGCTGGGGCGGCTGCTTAAGGCGCGTGGTTATAAGGTTACTATTCAAAAATTTGACCCATATATCAATATGAACCCTGGGTTTTTGAACCCATGCCAGCATGGTGAGGTTTATGTGACAGAGGACGGGGCAGAGGTTGACCTTGACCTTGGGCATTATGAGCGCTTTATAGACGAGAATTTGAGTGCCAGCAATAGCGTGTCTGCAGGTAAGATTTATTGGGATGTGCTAACCAAAGAGCGCATGGGGCATTATAAGGGCGAGACCATTCAAATTATCCCGCATATTACGGATTCTATTAAGCGGTACGTGCGCCAGGCCAGCCGGGATGCCCAGTCGGACATTATAATTTCTGAGATTGGCGGCACTGTTGGGGATATTGAAAGCCTGCCTTTTTTAGAGGCGATTAGGCAAATAGCCCATGATGTGGGGCATGAAAATGTAATGTACATCCATGTGACGCTTATCCCGTACCTGTCTTTTGCAGACGAGATGAAAACTAAGCCTTCGCAGCATTCTGTGAAGCAGCTGCTGTCGCTTGGGATTAAGCCAGATGCCCTTGTGTGCCGCACAGAGCGGCCGATTTCTAAGGACATGCGCGAGAAGCTGGCGCTTTTTTGCAATGTAGATAAATCCTGCGTGATTGAAAATATCGACGCGGATTCGCTGTACGATGTTCCGTTGTTGCTGGAAAACGAAGGTTTTGCCGATATCGTGTGCAAAAGGCTAAAGCTGAAACCGCCAGCGCCAGACCTTACTGAATGGACAAGCATTGTGGGCGCGGTAAGAACTACAGATAAACAGGTAAATATAGGCCTGGTGGGCAAGTACACCGAGCTAAGAGATGCATACCTTAGCGTGCATGAATCTCTGGTTCATGCAGGGATTGCTCTTGGTGCTAAAATAAACTTAAGCTGGATTCATTCCAAAGATATGACAGACGACAACGCCGGCGATAAACTTGCTGGGCTAGACGGCATTATTGCCCCTGGTGGCTACGGCGACCGTGACCTAGCCGGGATAATAAGCACAGCCCGCTACGCCCGGGAAAACAAAGTTCCATTCTTTGGCATAGGCCTTGGCATGCAATGCGCCGTGATAGATTTCGCCCGCAATGTGGCCGGCATAAAAGACGCCAACACAGTGGAAATAGACAACGACGCGGCGGTAAAGGTAGTAGAATTTATCTCTGTGCCAATTGACGAAACCATGAAGCTACCCATGCGCCGCGGGGCGTTTTTGTGCAAGCTTAACCCGGATTCCTTGCTTTACAAAGCCTACGGCGAGGCATTAATATCCGAAAGATTCCGTCATCTTTGCAAAATAAACAACCAATACCGCAAAGAGCTTGTGGCCCACGGGCTAGTAGAAGCCGCCGCCAGCCCAGACGACCAGCATATGGAAGCAATCGAACTGCCACAGGATGTTCACCCATGGTTTGTAGGGGTACAGTTTAGGCCAGAGTTTAAATCACGCATAACCCGCCCAAGTCCCATTTTCAGGGCGTTTGTAGAGGCATGCCTGTGATGCAAGTAGACACAACAGATGTACTCTGCCCCATTACCTTCGTGCGGATAAAAGTTGCCCTGGATGAAATGGAAACCGGGCAGATGCTAACCGCCCGAATAAACAGTGGCGAACCCCTAAAAAATCTACCACGCAGCGCAGAGGAAGAAGGGCATAAGGTGCTGGGGATAACCCAGAATGCAGATGGCACTTATAATCTCCAGATAGAAAAATGTGGGTAAGGCTGTTGCCATTTGTGGTCATTCAAGCTAGCGAAAAATTCAGTTGGTCGGAAAATCCGACCAACTGAATTTGTAAACGCAAAACAAAGCAGCTTCACCTCAGCCGCAACAGAGCTAGACTTTTTTCGAAATCACGCTTTTGAGGTTTCACAAGAACTCCAATAAAAAACCGGAGGGCAACCATGACCTTCACAAACCAACAAATGGAGCGATACTCCAGGCATATAATCCTAAAAGAAATTGGCGTGAAGGGGCAGCAACAACTCCTTCGCGCCAAAGTTTTAATAATAGGCGCAGGTGGGTTAGGCTCGCCAGCGGCGCTATACCTTGCCGCCGCTGGGGTAGGCACAATAGGTATTGCAGACGCAGATATTGTGGATTTATCCAACCTACAGCGGCAGATAATCCATTCCACGGCCGATATAGGCAAGCCAAAAGTGGCTTCTGCAAAAGAAGCAATGCAAGCTATAAACCCAGACATAAATATAATCACCCACCATGGCTTCGTGGCTGCCGCCAACATAAACGAAACCATCGCCCCCTACGATTTTATAATAGAGGGCACAGACAATTTCCCGGCAAAGTTCCTGATAAATGACGCTTGCGTTCTAGCCGCCAAACCTTTCTCACACGGCGGAATCCTACGCTTTGCCGGCCAGCTTCTAACATATGTGCCCGGCCAAGGCCCATGCTATCGCTGCATCTTTACCGCCCCGCCGCCGCCAGACGCCGTACCCAGCTGTAGCGAAGCAGGCGTAATAGGCATGATGCCCGGCATAATCGGCAGCCTACAAGCCATGGAGGCCGTAAAATTCATAACCGGCCAAGGCCAGCTCCTAACCGGCAACATGCTAACCTACGATGCCCTGGCTACCAGCTTCCGCAAAGTGCGGCTTCACCAGCAGGAAAACTGCGCCGTATGCGGTAATGAACCTAGCATAACTACGCCGTTTGATTACGAGGCGGTTAGCTGTGATATTTAAGACCATGGGTTTCACCCATACCCACCCTCTTTTTTGAAAAAAAGAGGGGCAAAAAACTTTAGCTTTGGGGGATTTGCTTCATCGTAGCCAATAGGCAAAGGCAGAGACCGTAAGAAAGCAACCCGCTTTCTTACGGTCTCTGCCTTTGCCTAAGCTCCGCTTAAAAAAAACATCCAATGTTATAGCCGCTCCACCTAAAAACCCTCACATAGAGCTTGTAAATTTCCCACAAGCCTTCGTCGCTAAAAACCTTGCGCACCGCTAGTGCGCGGCGGTTTTCAGCTCCTTGCCTTGCAAAAAAAATTCCCGCGCACTATGCGAATGTTTTTAGGTGGAGCGGCTATAAAGTTTTTTGCTTCTTTTTCCCAAAAAAAGAAGTGGGTGTGGGCGAAGCCCACGGTTCTACATCAATTCCAGCTGGGCGTGCTGCTGCGTTTATCTTCGTACACGATAATCACGCCGTGGGTGGCGGTTGTTAGCCTGTATTTTAGGTCTTTTACTTCTATAAGCCCTTGGTTTTCTTCTAGAAACTTGTTCACGCTATTTTCTAGCCCTGCTGCGGTTACTGCCTCGAATACTCTAATTTTCATAGTTTACCTCCTAAAGATAAGGTTTGTGGGCGATTTTTACTTTCTTGTAGATAAAAATTTTGGTATGGCGTCTCTGGCCTCGAACATGACTTTTTCTATGTCTATTGTTTTGTATTCGCCTTTTTCGTATAGGACTTTGCCGCGGCATATGGTCATTTCTACATCGCGGCCGGTGGTGGAATATGCCAGGGCAGAGATTGGGCAGAAGGAGAGGCTGTGGCGAGGGTTGTTTTGGTCTATTAGCACCAGGTCTGCGTCGTAGCCGGTTTGGATTTGGCCGCTGGTGGGGCGGCCCTGGGCTTTTGCGCCGTTTGTTGTGGCTAGCTGTAGGGCTGCGGCGGCTGGCATGGCTGTAGGGTCGTTAAGCAGGTGTTTTTGCAGCAGGGATGACATTTTTATCTCTTCAAAAAGGTCGTGGCTGTTGTTTGATGCCATGCCATCTGTGCCTATGGTTACGTTCACGCCGCTTTGAAGCATTTTATGAGCGGGGGCTAGGCCGCTGGCTAGTTTTAGGTTGGATATTGGGTTATGGGCTACGGTTACGGATTTTTCTGCCAAGAGAGTTATGTCGTTGTCGGTTAGCCATACGCCGTGGGCCGCTGTGGTTGGGATATCAAATATGCCATGTTCGTAGAAAATTTCTGTGGGGGTTTTGTCGAAGTTTTGCCGCACTGTTTCGTTTTCTGCCCTGGTTTCAGAGAGATGCACATGCATGGCTAGGCCGTGCTTTTGGGCAAAGTCTAACACCTGCCGCCACGCATTTGGGAAGGAGGTGTACGCCCCGTGGATAGAGGCTTCTACTTTTACCCGGCCGTCGCTGTTGTTGTTTTCTATGGCGCGCAGGGTTTGGTGGTAGACATTGTCTGCAGTAAGGTTGTAGCTGTCTTTGTCGAAGGATACTACGGCGTTGGACACATTGGCCAGCACCCCTGCATCCTGGGCGGCTTGGGCCACTTGGTCCATATGGAAGTACATATCCGTAAAGGCGATTGTGCCAGATGCAATCATTTCTGCAATTGCTATGGTCGTGCCGGTGTATACCAGCTGCGGTGTGAGCATTTCCTCCGCGGGCAAGATATGGTTAAACAGCCAGTCTTCTAAGAATCGGTCGTCTGCAAAGCCCCGCAGCAGCGTCATAGCCGCGTGGGAATGGCAATTGTACATGCCTGGCATCAGGATTTTGCCCGCGCCATCTATAACACGGCGGGCGCACAGGCCTGCCCATGTGGCGCGATATGGGTGATATGGCGCCCAGTAATGCCTATATCCACATTGGTTAGAACCGGCGCGGCCGGGTTCATGGTAACGGCGGTGATATTTTTAAATAAGATATCCATTTTTCGCTCGCTTTCTGTAATGAAATGTTGAAACTGCTGCTATTCTATTAGAAAATGACTTGGTTGTACAGTAGACTTCTTCCGAAATTATTCTTTTTAATTTCGGAAAAGTTACATTTTCAATCTTTTGCTTCTTCTGAAATTACGTTTTTTGCAATTTCAGAAGAACTCTAGTGAAATAAATGCTGAGGTCTATATCGCAAAAACAGAATCAACTAATTACATATTGTAATTAGTTGATTCTATTTCGTCGCCGGCATGAACAAGTTACCCGCCTCTATAGCCGCTCCACCTAAAAACATTCGCATAGAGCGTAGGAAATTTCCCGCAAGGCGAGGAGCTGGAAGTCGCCGCGCACTAGCGGTGCGCAAGGGTTTTAGTGACGAAGACTTGCGGGGAATTTACAAGTTCTATGTATATCCATCCAATGCAAAAACGCCCCAACTATGCTATACTCATGGAAACATTTATTTAACCTATATCTCCAATACTATGTTACAAAGGCGGTGCAGCAAAATGAATTTTAACCCAGAATACAATCCATACCCAGCCACCAGAAACCTCCATTACGCCAGGCGCGGCATGGTGGCCACCACCCAGCCCCTAGCCGCCCAAGCCGGGCTAGACATACTAAAGCGCGGCGGCAATGCCATAGACGCGGCCATAGCTACAGCAGCGGCTCTAACGGTGGTAGAGCCAGCATCCTGCGGCATTGGCGGCGATGCTTTCGCCCTGGTATGGGCAGGGGGCAAGCTACACGGGCTAAACGCCTCTGGCAAATCCCCAAAAAGCATCAGCATAGAAAAAATAAAAGCCATGGGGCATGAAAGAATGCCCACCTATGGCGTATTGCCAGCCACCGTGCCGGGGTTGCCCGCTGGCTGGGCAGAACTTTCCCGCAAGTTTGGCAAGCTTAGCCTGCTAGAGGCACTTACGCCTGCCATCGGTTATGCTCGGGAGGGTTTCCCGGTGGCTACCCTTTGCGGCAAGCTTTGGGGGCGCACTTTTGCGGTTTCTGCCAGCGCGTTTAAGGGCGAGGAATTTGCCCCATGGTTCGATGTTTACGCTCCAAATGGCCGTGCGCCACAAGTGGGCGAGATGTGGGCATCTGCTGGGCATGGGGATACATTAGAAGAGATTGGCCGCACCAATGCAGAGAGCTTCTACAAAGGCAACCTGGCACAGAAAATCGCAGATTTTTACAAGAAGCACGGCGGCTTTCTAACTGCCGAAGATTTGAGCGAGTTTTCCCCCCAATGGGTTGACCCCATCTCCACAAACTACCATGGCTACGATATATGGGAAATCCCGCCAAACGGCCAGGGCATAGTGGCGTTAATCGCCCTTAACATATTAAGAGGCTACGATTTTGCTGCCAAAGATTGCGCCAGCACCTACCACAGGCAGTTCGAGGCTATGAAACTGGCCTTCGCCTGCGGCAAACATGCCGTGACAGACCCAGCCTTCATGGAAGCCAGCGTCAGCGAGCTGCTTAGCGAAAGCTTCGCGGCAGATTTACGCAAGAAAATTACTGCCACAGCCCAAGAGCCAGTAACCCACATGCCGCCAAAAAGCGGCACAGTGTACCTTTGCACCGCAGACGGCGACGGCAATATGGTAAGCTTTATCCAAAGCAATTATATGGGCTTTGGCTCGGGGATTGTCATCCCTGGCACGGGCATTGCCATGCAAAACCGCGGCGTGGACTTTAGCCTAGACCCAGCCCATGTTAACGCCCTAGCCCCCGGCAAAAAAACCTACCATACCATAATCCCAGGCTTCATAACCCAGGGCAACGCACCGGTTGGGCCGTTTGGCGTGATGGGCGGCTATATGCAGCCCCAGGGGCATGTGCAGGTTGTAATGAACACTGTTAATTTTGGCCTAAACCCCCAAGCCGCCTTAGATTCCCCACGCTGGCAATGGACCAGCGGCAAAACATTTGAAATAGAGCCGCATTTTAACAACCAAATAGCCCAGCAATTGGCAGGAATGGGGCATAAAATCGTGCCAGCCCTAGAATCCACAACATTTGGCCGCGGGCAAATCATATGGCGCGACCCTGCCTCTGGCGTGCTGGTTGGTGGTACAGAATCCCGCGCAGACGGCGCGATTGCAGGTTGGTAAGGCCATGGGGAGACTATCATTTTTGCTACAATATGTAACCAAGCCCCGCACAGTTGGCGCGGTGATGCCAAGCTCTAAATACCTGGCGCGCAAAATGGTGGAAGGCATAGACTTTGCAGCGGTACAAGCCATTGCAGAGTTTGGCCCCGGCACAGGTGTACTCACCCGCGAAATATTGCTAAGGCGCAACCCAAGCACATTGCTGCTATTATTTGAGCGCAACGAAAATTTCTGCCGCGAACTGCAAGAAAAATTCGGCAGCGAGCCTAACCTTCATATAATAAACGATTCTGCTGAGAATATTGCAGAGCATTTAGCCGCCCATGGGTTCTCCCATGTAGATTGCGTGGTATCTGGGTTGCCATTTGCCAGCCTTCCTCGGCAGGTGGCCGAGAATATTTTAGTTAACACAGTTAATCTGCTAAAGCCAGGTGGCAAATTTATCACCTTTCAGTACAGCTTATTTAAAAAAGATTTTATCGGCAGGTTTTTTAACAAAATAAATATCCAGCATGAAATACGAAACATCCCCCCAGCCTATGTGCTAGAATGCAGCAACTAGGAGGCAGCATGGAAAAAATCCTACTGATAATCAACCCTGTGGCCGGCAGAAGAAAAGGCCGCTACCTGATGCCCAGAATCATAGATTTCCTATGCCGCCAAGGGAATATGATAACAGTGTTCACTACATCGCGGCCGGGGGAAGCCATAGCCTTTGCCGCTGCCCATTCAGCAGAGCATCATCGTATAATATGCTGCGGCGGCGACGGCACGCTTAACGAGGTTTTTACAGGCCTACTGCAAGCCGGCTTGGCCATCCCCATAGGTTATATCCCCACTGGCACAAGCAACGACCTGGCCCGTAGCCTGGGCCTGGGCGGCAACACCGGCCAAACAATCTCCACCGCCCTGCAAGGTATAGAGCAACCCCTAGACATAGGCCTATTCTGCGGCCAGAAATATTTCTCATATGTAGCAAGCTTTGGCGCGTTTACCAAAGCATCTTATGAAACCCCACAATGGCTAAAAAACCATATGGGACGCGCGTCATATTTTTTTTACGGCATTAGCGAACTATCAGACATGCGGCCAATCACCGCAGAAATATCTGTGGACGGCACAAGCATAGGCGGCGAATTCCTATTTGGCTGCGTATCCAACTCTACCATAGTTGGCGGTTTGCACCTGTTCGCCAAGGAAGATGTGGCCATAGACGACGGCAAGTTTGAAGTGCTGCTAGTGAAAAAACCCAAGGACATAAAAGACATACAATCCATATTCAACGGCATACTGCTACAAAAATATGACGACGAAGCCATAATCTTCACCAAGGCCAAAGAAGTCAACTTCAGCTTCCACAAAGCAATCCCATGGACAGTAGACGGCGAATACGCTGGGAAGAATGATGTGGTAGATATCCAAAACTTGGCGCGTAGGGTGGTTGTGCTGCGGTGAGTGAATAATGCCGCAGGATTTGCCACGGCCAGCCATATCCATCCGCTTTTCATAAGGTTAGCTTTGCGAGCACGGCATAGCCTGCCCGATTTCTATAAGGTTACCTTTGAAAAAAGCGGGGAAAAATTTAATTTGCGAGCTTTATTTTATCGTAGATAATAGGCAAAGGCCGTAAGAAAGCAACCTGCTTTCTTACGGCCTTTGCCCTTGCCCAAGCCTTGATTAATAAAAAAACCGATGTTCTCTCACTTTTTCTTTTCCAAAAAAGAAGTGAACCTCTGGTGGTTTTAACATATAGCCGCTCCACCTAAAAACATTCGCATAGAACTTGTAAATTTCCCGCAATCCTTCGTCGCTGAAAACCTTGCGCACCGCTAGTGCGCGGCGGTTTTCAGCTTCTCGCCTTGCGAAAAAT